>JASHTA010000187.1 GCA_030040795.1 Gammaproteobacteria bacterium
TAGATCTCGGCGAAGGACAGAGCAAGTCCGACGGAGTGCAGCTCGAGCGCTGCGCTGGGCCCCGACAGACGCTGCGGCTTCCAGCCGCCCGCTCGGCAGTGATAGAGGATCTCGTAATCCTCCTGGGAGGCGAGCACGTACTCCTCCATCGTCCGGATCCGGGCGCACTGGATCCACTCCTTCGCGCTCGCACGCGACCATCAAATCGGGATAGTAGAAGAGGTTATCCTGATCGATTTGCAGGCGGAGTTTGAAGTCCGAGATATACGTACGGCAGGGACCGCCGCGCAAGTGAGCGTGAAGGGCGGCAAAGAGGTTGCCAGCGATGAGGTGGTGGGCCTCGCTGACGCCCGACATGGCGAAGAGAACGCCATTCACGTACTCGTGGCGAATCTCGCTGCTCTCCTCGTACCGAAGATAGTCCTCCACGGATAGAAGGGTATCCATCTTCGAGCGCCTCCCTATCGCGTGCGTCTGGCTTGAAGGGGGAACGATATCACCGCTCAAATGCCGACATCGTGTGTGTTCGTAAAGAAATGCTATTTGAACGAAGTCGCGTATGACGTCGCAGGTGATGTTGCGAGCGACGTCGGAGGCGGTGTACAGAATGGCGTGCGGTCGATATGCTTGACGAGGAAATGCCGTGAAAGGGACGAGTAGCCGGAGAACCGCAGGCCGAGCGATCGGGGGACGGTGCGAGCCCCAACCTGCGAACCGGCGAAGATCACCCTGGAGCTGCCAGCCGAAGGACCTTCGGGTTCGCGTAGGCCTGGCCGGTTGGCCTCCGTAAACGGGTCCGGCTGATCGCATCAGCCTCGAGGTTGCGCCCGCAAGGGCGCGACGAAGCCGGGTGGCACCGCGAATACCGATCGCCCCGGCGCGCCGAGTGACGCCCTCCGCGTTGCTCGGGGCGCCGGGGCGTTGTGTTTGATGCGCGGGTTGGCCACACATCATGTTCTTTGAAGTCGCGGCGCGCTATGACGGGCCGGATCTCGAGAGATCCGTTCTCGAGCTGTGGGGGCGCGAGGACGTGTTCAAACGGACCCTCGCACAACGATCGGGGCGGCCGCGCTTCGTCTTCTATGAGGGGCCGCCGACGGCGAACGGCCTTCCCGGCATTCATCATGTGCTCGCCAGGACGTTCAAGGACCTATTCCCACGGTACAAGACCATGCGCGGCTACCGCTGCGAGCGCAAAGCGGGCTGGGACTGTCACGGACTACCGGTCGAGCATGAGGTCGAGAAGGCGCTCGGGATCCTCGACAAGCGGCGCATCGAGAAGGAAGTCGGGATTGCGCGGTTCGTCGAGCTCTGTCGCGGCTCGGTCATGCGCTACGTCGCCGATTGGGAGAGGATGACGGAGAGGATGGGCTTCTGGGTCGATCTCGAGGACGCCTACCTCACGCTTCACAACGATTACATCGAGTCGGTCTGGGGTTTGCTCAAGCGCCTCTGGGACCGGGGACTCATCTACAAGGGCTACAAGGTCGTTCCTTACGATCCCCGGATCGGCGCGACGCTCTCGTCGCATGAGGTGGCGCTCGGGTATCGGGAGGTGGAGGATCCGTCGGTGTTCGTGCGGTTCCGGTCCCTCGAGGAGCCGGGCACATATTTCCTCGTGTGGACCACGACGCCCTGGACGTTGCCGGCGAACTTGCTGCTCGCCGTGCACCCGAACGTCGAATATGTCTGGGCGCGCCGAGGCGAGGAGACGCTGATCCTGGCGCGGGACCTGCTGAAGGTGCTCGGGGCGGAAGATTACGAGATCGTCCGGAGCTGCCTCGGCAGAGACCTCGATGGCGCGCGCTACGAGCGGCTTTTCGACGATCTTCCGGCGAGCGGCGACATCTGCCGAGTCCGCGCGGCCGAGTTCGTCACGACCGAGGAGGGCACCGGGATCGTGCACATTGCGCCGGCCTATGGAGAGGATGATCTGAAGTTGGGACAGCAGTACGGCTTGCCCGTGGTGCACGCGGTCGGCGAGGACGGCTGCTTTCTTTCGGAGGTGAAGCCGGTCTCGGGCAAGTTCTTCAAGGACGCCGATCCCGTCATCGTCGGCTTGCTGCGCGAGCGCGGTCTGTTGTTCCGCGAGGCGCGGCAGCTGCATAGCTATCCTTTTGGATGGCGCACCGGCGATCCGCTCATCTACTACGCGAAGGACGCCTGGTATATCCGGACGACGGCGTTTCGCGGCCGGATGGCGGAGCTCAACCGGACGATCGGATGGGTGCCCGACAGCATCAGAGATGGGCGCTTCGGCCGCTGGCTCGAAGGCAACGTCGATTGGGCGCTGTCGCGCGAGCGGTTCTGGGGCACGCCATTGCCGCTGTGGACGGACGGGCAGGGCGATTACATCTGCGTGGGTTCAGTGGCGGAGCTCGAGGAGCGTGCTGGCCGCGGTCTCGCCCGGCTCGACCTCCATCGACCGGCCGTCGACGAGGTGACATTCGTTCACGACGGTCGAGAGTACCGCCGTGTTTCCGAGGTGATCGACTGCTGGTTCGACTCCGGTGCCATGCCGTACGCGCAGTGGCATTACCCGTTCGAACGTACGGCGGAGTTCGAGGAGCACTTCCCGGCCGACTTCATCTGCGAGGCGATCGATCAGACGCGCGGTTGGTTCTACACGCTGCACGCCATCGCCGCGATGGTGTCGGACAGTGTCGCCTACCGGAACGTCGTGTGCTTGAGCCACATCGTCGATGAAAACGGCAAGAAGATGTCCAAGTCCCTGGGTAACGTGCTCGATCCGTATGCCGTCTTCGACACGGCCGGAGCCGATGCGCTGCGCTGGCATTTTGCCGCTCGCGTGGCGCCTGATATGCAGAAGCGTGTCTCGGTCGAGATCATCTCGGACGTGGCGAGCGGCTTCATCAACACGTACTGGAACACTTACGCATTCTTTGTCCTGTATGCCCGGCTCGATCAGGCCGATGTACGGGAGCGGCCCGCATTCTGGCAGCGGCCGGAGATGGACCGATGGATCGTCTCGCTCCTGGAACAGACCGTGGCGAGCGCCACTGCGGCGCTGGATCAATACGATGCGCTGGGGGCGGGAGCCGCGATCGAGCGCTTCGTGGACCAGCTCAGCAACTGGTATGTGCGGCGCAGTCGCCGGCGGTTCTGGAAGGCCGCCGGCGGCGAGGACAAGCAGTCGGCCTACGCGACCCTTTACGAGTGTCTCGAAGTGGTGAACCGGCTGATGGCGCCCTTCATGCCATTTCTCACCGAGGCGGTCTATCAGAACCTGGTGCGCAGCGTCGATGCGGACGCGCCGGTCAGCGTTCACTTGGCGGCGTGGCCGGAGCACGACGAGCAGCGACTCGACAGGACACTCCTTGCCGAGATGCAGGTGGTGCAGCGGGTAGTCGCCCTCGGCCGGACGGCGCGAAACGAGGCGGGATTGAAGGTTCGTCAGCCCCTGTCACGCCTGCTCGTGCGCGTGCCGGATGAGGATGCCTCGCGCGCGGTAGGGCGGCATCAGGAGCAGATCCGGGACGAGCTCAATGTCAAATCGGTCGAGATCGCTCCGCGAGATGCCGAGCTCATCACGTACCGTATCAAGCCCAATTTGCCGGTCGTCGGCAAGCGCTACGGGAAGCTCGTTCCTGCCATCCGGGTGGCGCTCGCCGGAATGGCGAGCGCCGACGTCGCTGCGAAAATCGAGCGCGGTGAGCGACTCATCATTGAGCTTGAGGGGCACACGGTCGAGCTTGCGTCCGACGCGCTACTCGTCGAGACGCTCTCGGCCGAGGGATTTGCGTGCGCGGAGGAGGGCGGCTACCTGGTCGGCCTCGATACTCGGCTGAACGATGACCTCGTGCTGGAGGGGCTCGCACGAGAGCTCGTTCGCACAGTGCAGGATGCACGCAAACAGGCCGGGCTCAACGTATCGGACCGGATCTGGTTGCACATCGGAGGCAATGACGCCGTCACTGCGGCTCTTGCCGTCCATCGAGACTTCGTGATGGGCGAGACACTGGCCATTCAGTGGAGAGAGGAGCCTCCCCGGGAAGGATTCTCGGTCGAGCACGGTCTTGGCGAGGCTCGATGGGTGATTCGGCTGGGGCCGACGGAGATGTGTTGAGCAAAACGGAGCAGGTCATAGCGGCTGTTCCGGTCTTTTCCACTTCGTAACCGCTCTGGATCGGTCGCTTCAATGAGGCCGCGGCGTGACGCGTCGAGATACCAGTTGTCACGGTAGTAGACCAGACGCCGAGGAGAGACGACGCGTTCCGTCCGCTCATCCTTGCTGCGCGAATGATATCGAATGCGCATCCGATGCCGCTGGAGAGGCGAGCTTGCGGCAACGTGGAAACTGGCGATCTGGCTCACATCCGCATCGAGGTAAAGCCGGACCGGCCGCAGCATCGCGGGAAACGCGAGTGGGCTAAAGAAGCATCTCGTCCGCTCCGGCGAAGGTCCCCCGCATCGGCCACCTGGGGCAGAGCGCTTCTACGACGGCCATCAGGTCATCGAGTGTCCGATAGGGGTCCTGCGGAGCGGTGACCGGTACGGGAATACCACAGTCCCCGACGATGGGCTGGTCAGGCGGTGTCTCGAAGGAGCTCATCGAGCAGCGATTCCTTGTCGAAAAGCCGAAAGTACTCGCGCACTTCCGCCACGTCTAGTTTGGACCGGTTGGCCCTCAACAGGGCTCGGATGTCCTCGAGGTCCTGTGTCCGGCGCGAGTCGTTCGCAATGCCTTGGAGCTTGAAGCCGATCAGGCCTTCGGTGCTGACCACGCGTAAGTGACCCAGAGAGGTCTCGAGCTCCATCGCCGCGGCCAACAGGCGCCGTGCGATCGGCCGATGGGCGTACAGTAAGTCGATACGCTCATCACCGCGAAGATAGTTTCCGGCATCGGTGCTTCGATGCAAGCATCGGTAGCCGAGCCTGACGAGCTCGGCGTCGATCTCATCGGTCTTCTCGCCGTCAACGAGCAGATCGACGTCCTGTGTGGCGCGAATGACGTTGTAAGGGGCGAGGGCGAGGCCCCCAATCAGCGCGTAGGGCGCGCCAACTCGCCGCAAGGCTTCGGTGACTTCAGCGATCTGCTTGCCGAGGCGGGATAGGGGTGTCATGCCAGGTTCCGGCCGAACGAAGGACATTGCGCCATGAACCTCGCGCGTCGTCAACCAATCGC
>JASHTA010000188.1 GCA_030040795.1 Gammaproteobacteria bacterium
CGATGACGAATGTGCCGGCCTTGCCCGTGTGCGGCTGCTGCAATTTCGCGACCTCCGGATCGACCTTCGTCGGCCTGATCTTCCCGGTCAGGCGGGCGCCGGCGACAAAAGCCCCATCGAACTCCATTCCGAACCAAGCGCCGAATTCGCCGGCATCGCTGATCGCGCGCCAGACGCGCTCGAGTGGAGCCTTGAGGAGGATCTGCTTCTCGATGCGGTCGGTCTCGCTGCCCATATGCAACCTCCGGGTTGCACGTACCCTAGCGCAATGCCTGCCGACATGCAACCTGACGGTTGCGCAATGCGCGGCTTACCTCTGGCACGCCGGACAGTAGTACGTGCTCCGCTGCCCCTGCGTGATGGCGCGGACCGGGGTGCCGCAGACTCGGCACGGCTTGCCGTCGCGCTCATAAACATAGAGCCGCTGGCGGAAATAGCCTGGGTTGCCGTCCGCGCCCACGTAGTCCCGCAGCGTCGTGCCGCCCACCCGGATGGCGAGCTCCAGCACTTTGCGAATCGCTCGCACGAGCCGCTCTGCCTCCGTGTGCGTGAGGCTGCGGGCCGCGCGGCGCGGCCGCACTCGGGCGCGGAACAGCGCCTCGTTCGCGTAGATATTGCCGACTCCCACGACGAGGCGGCTGTTCATGAGCAGCTGCTTGATCGCGACGCGCCGGCGGCGCGTGGTTCTCCAGAGGTAGTCGGCGTCGAAGCCGGCGTCGAACGGCTCGGGGGCGAGCCGAGCGAGCAGCGGGTGCTCGTACGGATCGCCCGTCGTGTAGTGAAGGCTCCCGAAGCGCCGCGGATCGTTGAAGCGCAGCACGTAGCCGGAGTCGAGAACGAGGTCGAGGTGATCGTGCTCGATGCGCGGGGTGTCCTTGCGCAGCACGCGGAGGCTTCCGGACATCCCGAGATGCCAGAGCAGCGTACCGTGCGTCAGCTCGAGCAGCAGATATTTGGCGCGCCGGCCGGCTCGCTGCACGCGCTGCCCCGCGAGCTGTCCCGCGAGCTCCGCGGGGACCGGCCATCGCAGCCTCGCCTCGTGGACGTTGAGCGCGACGACGGTGCGGCCGACCACGTACGGCTCGACGCCGCGGCGCGTGGTCTCGACCTCCGGAAGCTCGGGCAAACTACTTGATCTTCGTTTCCTTGTACGCGACGTGCTTGCGCACGACCGGATCGAATTTCTTCACTTCGAGCTTGTCCGGGTGCAAGCGGCGGTTCTTGGTCGTCACGTAGAAGTGGCCGGTTCCGGCGGAGGAGAGGAGCTTGATCTTTTCGCGCATGATGAGGTCTCCGAATCGGGCGGTGCGCGGCGCGGCGCCGATGTGCGAGCTGCGGCATGGGGCCGCGGCGTCGCGGGGCCGCCGATGCACCTGCGGCTAGAGCTTCACTCCGCGGCTGCGCAGCTCGCCCACCACGGCCTCGATGCCCTTCTTCTCGATCGTGCGCAGTCCGTTGGTCGAGATGCGCAGCGTGACCCAGCGCTTCTCTCCCTCGAGCCAGAAACGCTGAGTGTGCAGGTTCGGCAGAAAGCGCCGGCGGCGCTTGTTGTTGGCGTGAGAGACGCGGTTGCCGACAGTGGGTCGCTTGCCCGTGATTTCGCACACTCGGGACATGGGTCTTCAGCCTTGGAAGTCTTACTCGCGCCGATAGGTGCGCGCTTGCCCTTGAGGGCCGCGTTTTATACCAGTCCAGGCTGCGGTCCGCAAGGCGTCCGCAAGGCCGCGGCCGGGCGGTCCGGCCCCGGGTTTGCCTGCCGGAGGGGCGGGCCCGATAATGCCCCGGGGGGCCGGAGGCTCGAGATTTCATGCAAGGCAAGCGCATCCTGCTCGGCGTCACCGGCGGCATCGCCGCCTACAAGGGCGCGGACCTCGTCCGGCGCCTGCGCGAGCGTGGAGCGGAGGTGCAGGTCGTCATGACGGCCTCGGCGCGCCGGTTCGTGAGGCCGCTCACGTTCCAGGCGCTCTCCGGCAAGCCGGTTCGCACCGGGCTCTGGGACGCGGCGGCGGAGGCGGCCATGGGCCACATCGAGCTCGCCCGCTGGGCCGAGCTCGTGCTGGTCGCGCCGGCGAGCGCCGATTTTCTTTCGCGGCTCGCGGTGGGCCGCGCGGACGATCTGCTCGCGACGCTCTGTCTTGCCACCGAAGCGCCCATCGCCCTGGCACCCGCCATGAACCGCGTGATGTGGGCCAACCCGGCCACGCAAGCAAACGTCGCCCTCCTTCAGGAGCGTGGTATCCGCATGCTGGGTCCGGCCGAAGGCGATCAGGCCTGCGGGGAGGTGGGTCCCGGGCGCATGCTGGAGCCGAATGCGGTGGCGGATCTGGCCGAGGCGCTGCTCACGCCCTTGGGACCCTTGAGCGGCCGGCGCGTGCTGATCACCGCGGGTCCCACGCGCGAGCGCATCGATCCGGTGCGCTTCGTGAGCAATCGCAGCTCGGGCAAGATGGGCTTCGCGGTGGCACAGGCCGCGCGGGCAGCCGGAGCGGAGGTGGTCGTCGTTACCGGCCCGGTCTCTCTGCCGACCCCTGCGGGTGTCGGTCGAATCGATGTCGAGAGCGCCGCGGACATGCTGGGAGCGGTGCTGAAAGAAGTTGGCGCCGCCGACATCTTCATCTCCACCGCCGCCGTGGCGGACTATCGGCCTGCGCAGCCCCCTGATCACAAGATCAAGAAAAGCACCGAGAGGCTCGCCGTCGAGATGGAGCGAACGGTCGACATCATCGCGACGGTGGCGGCACGGTCCCAGAGGCCCTTCATCGTCGGATTCGCCGCCGAGACCGAAGCGGTCGAGCAGAATGCGCGGGCCAAGATGCTCAAGAAGAACCTCGACATGATCGCCGGCAACGAGGTCGGCCACGACAAGGCGTTCGATTGCGCGGACAACGAGCTCGTCGTGCTCTGGCGTGGCGGGCGGCGCGAGCTCGGACGCGCTCCCAAGACGACCTTGGCGCGAGAGCTGGTCGCATTGATCGCCGAAGTGTTTGCGCAGCAGCACGACTGCGCCGCGGGCGGCGCCGTGGCGCGCGACACCGCTCGCGCCTGACATGAGCGCTCGCGCGCGCCGCGCGCTGCAGGTGAAAATTCTCGACGCGCGGGTCGGGCGCGAGCTGCCGCTACCCGCGTACGCGACTTCCGGCTCCGCCGGTCTCGATCTGCGCGCCTGTCTCGATGCGCCGCTCACGCTTCAGTCCGGGAGAGCGGAGCTCATCCCGACGGGGCTCGCCATTCATCTCGAGGACCCGGGGCTCGCCGCCGTGATCCTGCCGCGCTCGGGGCTCGGGCACCGGCACGGCATCGTGCTCGGCAACCTGGTGGGGCTCATCGATTCGGACTACCAGGGCGAGCTCAAGGTCTCCTGCTGGAATCGCAGCAGCGAGCCGTTCACGATCCAGCCCGGCGAGCGCATCGCTCAGCTCGTCGTGGTGCCGGTATTGCAAGTTGAGCTCGAGGTCGTCGAGGAGTTCACGGCAAGCCCTCGAGGCGCCGGCGGCTTCGGACATTCGGGGCGCGGCTGATCCCGCGGCTGATCCTGTGGCTGATCCGGCGACTGATCCCGGTACGCCGCCCGGGATGCGTCACGGGGACTGAGAGCTGTCCGAGCTCCGCAACTGCCGGTATCGGTCGATGTCCGCCTGAAACTGCGCGCGGATCACGGCCTCCTGCTGATCCTTCGCGGTGAGCGCGGTGTGCTGGACGCGCATCTCGTTGAGCGTACGAACGAGCTGCTCCGCCAGGTCGTCCGGCAGGCGGCGCGCGCCCGGCTCCGGGTTGTAGGGCTTGAAGAGCATGGCCCGCGCCTGCAACGCGAGCAGCCGCTCGTGCAGGCTCGCGATGTACTGCTCGGAGGCGACGAGCTGCCCCTTGAGCTGTCCGATCCGCTCGTCGCGCAGCTGCTCGATGTCCTGTACGGAGGAGTATGTGGTCAGCAGGAACGCATCGCGCTGCTTTTGCTGCTGCAGCTGCTGCTGCTCGCGAGCGGCCTCCGCGAGCTGCGCGGGCGTCTTCTCCGCAGAGAGCTCGCCCACCACGACGCCTTGGTCGTTGAGGACCGTGGTCTCCTTCTGCGCGTACTGCGGCGGAACACGGTCTCCGTAGTGAACCACGCCGTTGCTGTCGACCCAGCGATAGACGACGCCGCCCTTCGAGCCATCTGCGGCGGCTTGTGTGAGTCCGGCGCACGCGAGCACGAGGCTCGCCGCGGCGGAAACGATCCATTTGTCACGGAGGTGCGGCACGGGTGTCATATTCTGAACGAGCCCGGCCCGAGGGCAAGACTCAACGCACGCCGTATCGGTCCCGATACCTCTCGAGGGATGTGAGCTGATCCGCAGAAATGCGCGTTCCCCGATCGGACGGCCGCGAGAGCGCCTCGATCAGGTCGCCGAGTGTGATGATGCTCACACATCGAATGCCGTACCGCGCCTGCAGCTCCTGCGCCGCGGACCGCTCTCCCTCGCCGCGTTCCTGGCGGTCCAGCGCGAGCAGAACCCCGGCAGGCTCGGCGCCTGCGGAGCGAATGAGGTCGATCGACTCGCGCTTGGCCGCGCCGTCGGAAATCACATCATCGACGATGACGACCCGGCCGAGGAGGGGACCGCCGACGAGCGTGCCGCCTTCTCCATGCGCCTTCGCCTCCTTGCGGTTATAGGCATAAGGAACGTTGCGCCGGTGGTGCTCGGCCAGGGCGATCGCCGTTGCCGTGACGAGCGGGATGCCCTTGTAGGCAGGTCCGAACAACATATCGAAGGCGAGGCCCGACCCGACGAGGGCGTCCGCGTAGCAGCGCCCGAGCGTCGCCATGGCCTCGCCGTCGCTGAACAGCCCGGCATTGAAGAAGTAGGGACTCTCGCGTCCACTCTTCAGCTTGAAGCTCCCAAAGCGTAACGCCCCGCGCGAGAGCGCAAGCTCGATGAACGCAATCTGGTATCCGTTCATGGTTCGCGACCCCGGCCGTGCCGCTATGATTGGGCTCATGCGCAGTATGACATTCGGCGAGCATCCGTGAGCGGCGAGCCGCGCACCCGCGCGCCGCCTGCCGCGCACGCTGCCAGCGGCCTGCGCAGCCCGTCGCGGGCCGAGCGGCGCTCGGACAAGCCGCGCACCTGGGTGCAGGCCGCGCTCGTCTACCGGCAGCCGCGCATGCTGTCGATGCTGTTCCTCGGCTTCTC
>JASHTA010000189.1 GCA_030040795.1 Gammaproteobacteria bacterium
TTTTCGAGATCACCGGAATGAAGTACGAGCAGCGGGAGATGTTCTGCTTGATCTTCCGATCGTAGTCGTCCCCGGCCTCGAGCCGGTCGATGTCGAACCAGGTGGTGATACCCGCAGCTTCCAGCCCCGCCTTGATCCTCTGCACCGCGGGCAGATCCTCCCGCGCGTAGCTCACGAATACCGCGTGGTCCGGCATCTCCTTCGCCGGGGGCACAAAGCGTAAGGGGGAGAACCCGGAGGAGCTTGATTGACCCGAGGCCGCCACCGCGCCGGACGGATGCCGCTTCTGCCACCTTCCGTGCAGCTCGGCCACGAACCGCTCCGCCCCGGTGTAGATCCTCGTCCTCACACTCACCTGCTGCAGGAACGACATCAGCCGCTCATCCCCGCTCACCTGATCGTCCGCGAGGACTTCTCCTACGTCCCTTGGATCGGAGAGCCGGTGACGTTTGGCCATGCGAAGGAAGAGCCGCGCCAGCCAGTTCGAGAAGCTGCTCCCGATCACGAGCAGATGGTTGTGCTCGAGCTCGTGAAACAGCCTCTCCGGCACCAGGCTCTCGTTCTGTAAGGCGCAGATGTACTCGAGCAGGTCCTCATCCGAGATCACATAGGTAGGCGATGCGGAGAGCTTCCCGAACAGGTGATACACCACCGGACGGGTGAGCCGGTCCCGCTCACTGGGTAAGTCCACCACCCGGTTCGGGGCGTACGAAAGGACTTCGGTCGAGGGAGCTCCGCCGAAGCGCTCCCCGTTGATCGCACTCTCCAGCAGCGAATCGAAGGTCGTGGTGATAAAGAGGTCGAAGTCCGTGATCGCGGCGAGCTGGCGCAGGGCCGGAGGAGGCTCGAAGGGGGCGTCCTTGAGGACGGAGCGCAACCGCACGTAGGCTTCTTCCCGGCGACCCCGACCCGCCAGGAACAGGCACACCACATCGTTCAGCGTGTAGTGCTCAGGGAGATCCGAGCGCGAGACGTTGAGGCGCGAGGCCAGCTTCTCCGCCGCCCACTCAAGCAGCAGCTTCGGACCGCGGTCCGTCTGCACCCGCAGCAGCTCCGGGCCCACGATCGGGATGACCCGCCGCTCCTCGATGAAGGAGAGCAGGTCCTCCCACGCGTCCTCATCGAGCGTCGCAGCCGGCAGAAGCGCAGCAGACCCCGTTGTCATTCTTCCTTCTCGGCACCTGATAGCGACCGGGCTGGCCTCTGCGCCGTGCCCGGCACCCTGCTCACCCTTCCCCCGGCAGCAGATCTTGCATCTTACTCCGAGGGCTTCGGAATGGTGCGGGCCTACTCATCGCGATGGACAGGCCAATGATCAGCCAGTATCCGAGTGGTGGACCGCACTGAACGCCCGCTCGCGAATTGAGACGTTCGGCAAAGCGAGATCGGACGGACCACATTAGGCGCACGGTGGTACCCGACTATTTTCGCGCACGCTTCCCAGCGAGAAGGGCAACTCGCTTCTGTACGTCGGCACAAATCCGATCCAGGCTTCGCCCGGGCCGTACGCGCAGTTTCAAAGCCGTTGCTCGGAACGCCCTTGCCGCTCGAACAATGCGATCAATCGATTCCTCGGCTTGCGCAACTCGCCATTCTCTCGCGATGGAGAGCAATGTGTCGCGCGTAGGACAGGCGAAGCCGAATTGGAACGAAAGAGTATGGTCACCTCGTTCCATGACGTCTGGAACGAGGTCGAACGCGGGCGTAAGGCGGTAGCCCGAGGCGCCCCTCAGCATCCAGAAGTTCTTAAGGTGATCATCGACGTTTCCCACGGCCGCGTTGAAGACCATGTGGCGAAAGAGCGCAGAAACGTCCTGTGCCGGAGATTCTGAGGCTTTGCTCAACACGAGGGCGAGATCCGTGTAGCTCGCGACGTACACGCCTGGGCGCTCCCGGCAAAGCGTGCGCATGCTCACCATGTGATACCTGCCGCCTCGCTCGCTCACGTCGAAGCGCCGCACCAGCAGGACTCTTTTGCGTCCAACTCGATGCAACCGCGCGTCGGGCACCGTAAGGCCCGCGCGCCTCGCAAGCTCGAGACACGTCGCCTCAAGACCGACGACGTCGTAGCTTCCATCGCGAGCGTGGCTCGGGAACTTAGCTATCCATTCGCCCTTCTCGTCGTGAACCAAGGCCTTGGGCCGTGCGCCACCGGCACGGCTGCTCCCCTCGAGCAACGCGCGAAACTCTTCATTCTCAGGTAGCGTGCCGGCCTCGAACTTCGAGGCCGCCGAAAGCAACGTGGCGAGGGATCGCGACTCCGACGTGCCTGCAAGCGAAGGAGGAGATGGCGATTCCGTGAATACGAGGGCACCCGTGCCTGCTCCGCGAAGCGCCAACAACATTTCAGGCAGCGAAGACAACCGCCCCTCGAGGGCGAGCGCCTTTGCAAGAAGTCGCCGTCCCCAATCATCCGGGAGCGAATCGTCGAAGACCGCCAGTGGTGGCTCAAGCTGCTGCGCATGGAAGCCGCGTCCAGACGGTTGAAGTGGCAGGGAGATCGGATCCAGCGGAAACCCCGTGGGATCGCGAGCCCAGCTCGCAGCGTACTCGAACTCCGACTCGAACCTGCCGCCAGCCCGGGGGTCGGTGGTCGCGAGCTCGCCGGCCAGCGTGATCGTGCCGTCGCTCCGGCGAACCCAGACGTACAGGCGCTTCATCTCCGACGCTTCGAAGCCCGCTGGCGGGCCGCGGTGCTCTCCTCTCGGCGTGCCCGTTCAATCAGGCTCTCACGCGGCTCGAGGAGTCTCTCAAGGGCCGGCAATTCGTCGAGAACCCAAAACGCGTCGAGCCACGTACCGATCTGGACGGTCGGCAGACCGCGTTCCATGGCGCGCACCGTCCGCTCGGACACTCCAATCCTCTCGGCAAAAACAGCCATCGTGTCGTTGCGCGCGAGGCGCGCACAGCGGAGCCGTTCGCCCCACGAGGCGAGCAGCCTACGAGCTTCCTTAACCTCTCTCATAAGGATGCTTGATGCAGCTTATGACAATTAACTGGAGCTATATGATAGCTTATATGGGATTGTCAGCGCTCGGCCGGCAACGCCGCAGACCGCCCCGACAGCCGCAGCCACACGAGCGTGACGGCGCCGACGGCGAGCCAGGACAGTCCCGCGGCCTTGGCGCCCGCTTCGGCGTTCCAGAGCACATAACCGATGATGCAAAAGCCGATCACGGGTACGACGAAGTGACGCAGCCAGTGGCGGCTTCGCTCGCGCCGGAAGTGCACGATCACCGAGGCGTGCAGCAGAAGAAAACCGAGGAGCGCGCCGAAGTTGACGAGGGAGGTCAGCAGCTCGAACCGGTTCACCATCCAGACGCCCAACACCAGCGCGATCACCGCGGTGACGAGCAACGCCCGATCGGGGACGTTACGAGCCGGGTGGACGCGCGCGAGAGCACGCGGCAGCCTTCCATCGCGCGCCATGCCGAAGATGAGCCGCATTGTCGCGGTTTGCGCCGCGAGTGCTCCGACCCACGCGCAAGCGGCTCCAGGCACGGCAATCAGGAATTTCAGCCCGGCGCCACCGATGGCGCCGGCGATGTCGTAGAACGCCGCGTTCGTGGCATCGCCCGGCGGCAGGCCGGTGCGATCGAGCACGAACAGGGACGCGAGCCAAGTCTCCGCCACGAAGAACGCCGCGCAAATGCAGAGCGACCATAGCGTAGCGCGCGACACCGCTCGGGCGCCGTCCCGGCTTTCTTCCGACAGCGTCGAAATCGCATCGAACCCGAGAAAGCTCAACGCGGCGAGCGACACCGCACCGAACCCGAGCCGGATGATCGGCACCGAGCGGCGGTAGAACGGCGCGACGGACAGGTGCGCCCCATGGACGTGATGAGCGAGCGCCACGGCGCCGGTCGCGAAAAATGCGAGAAGCAGGAGGATCTGCAAGCCGAGCATAACGAGGTTCACGCGGGCCGTGGCCTCGATGCCGGCGAAGTTGACCGCGGTCGCAAGCGCCAGCAGCCCGATCATCCACACGACGCCCGGGATGCCCGGCAGCACGGAATGCAAAGCGATGGAGCAGGCGACATAGATGAGGGTCGGCAGCAGCAGATAATCGAGCAGGATCGCCCAACCGGCGAAGAAGCCGACGGTCGGGCCGAAGGTGCGTGCCGCATAGGCATAGACCGATCCGGCGAGCGGGAATGCCCGGCTCATCGCCATGTACGACAGGGCGGTGAAGATCATCGCGAGAAAGCCGAACACGTAGACCAGCGGCACCAGGCCGTGGCTCATGTTGAAGACGATGCCGAAGACGGAGACGGGAGAGAACGGCCCGATGATGGCGAGGCCATAGACGAGCAGGTCGAACAGCGTCAGCGCCCGTCGCAGCTCCTGCCGATAGCCGAACTGCTCGAGGCTGGCGGCGAGCGGCTCGCTAGTGCACGCGCTTGCTTCGCGTCTCGACGTGGTGGTCGATCCAGGCAATGAGCAGGTCCGCGATCTGATTGCTGTTCTTGTCCTGCATCAGCATGTGGCTATTGCCTTTGATGCCGAGCTCGGGCAAGTGCATCATCTCGGCGTCCCCACCGGCCTTCGCGAGCTGATCGACGAACGTCTTGCAGCTCTCGAACGCATTCATCCAGCTGAGGGGCTTCGTCACATCGGCGAGATGATCGCCGAACACGACCAGGGTCGGAATCTTCGCAAGCGTTGCGAGCTGCGCCGCCGTGAGGCTCGTCGAGCAGCCGGTCTCGATCGTGACGAGGCCCCTGATGCCTGCCGGATCGATCAGCGCGGCCTGCTCCGGGAAAAAGCCGGACTCGGAGTGACCAATGAGAATCGCGCCATGCAGCTTCACGCCGAGCGCGGCGAGCTGCGTCCAGGTCGGGTTCGGATTCTGCGGCAGAGTCGAGTTCAGGTCCGGAATCATCTGCTTGTAGAGCTCATCGGCCGCTTGCACCGGGAACTGCTCATCGGGAAACGCCTCGCCGAATTTCGGGCCGAACCGAAAAACGGTCCAGGCGAACTGATGGGTGGCCTCGAGAATGCCCGGCATCTGGGCGTTGGCCAGGGTGCCCGCGCGCACCTCGTTGAACTCGGTCGGGTCGAAGCCGGACCGGGCTCGCGAGACCTGGTCTACCAGGTAGACCGAGCGGTCCTTGCGTACGAAATACTCGCTCCAGCCCATGCGGCCATCGGGCGTCGTTTCCCAGGTCTTGCTGCTCAAGCAGCAGCCGTGGATGAACACGACCGGTACGTGCCGCGCGCCCCGCATCGGGATCTGATACTGAACGTACATCTGATTGACCGTGATGTCGCCGCTCTGGGCAGGCACCAGGCCGGCAGCAGGCTCGCTCACTTTCTTAGTGTCGCCGCCGACGAAGAAGCTTCCCTGCTCCTTGATGGTCAGCGGCCCGGTGAGCTGCGCAAACGCCGAAAGCGGCGCCAGCAGCGCTGTGGCAAGGAACGCGCTAAGCGCCAAGGACACAATTCTCTTTTGACGAGTCGTCATGGCCGAAAGGTATCGCGCCTCGAGCCAGCTCGGCAAGTACCCGATCGGGCAATGCCGGCTCTCGATGGAGCGGCAATACCGGGCTCGCAGAGGGAGTCGGGAGATTTTCCCGACCTCCCGACTCGCGCTTGTGAAACGCCGGCGACTGGTTATGCTGCATCGGGACGCGCTGTCCACAGCCTCGAGATGCGTCGCAAACGCCACGGAGCATCGATGCCACCACTCAAATTCGTTCGCTCACTGGGTCGGGCCGGGGCTCTGACCGCCTTCCTGTTCGCGGTATTGCCGGGCGTCGGACACTCGGCCCCGAGCTATCAGATCTTCGTATCGAACGAGCGAGCCGGGACGGTGACGGTGATCGATGGAAGCGATTTCCACGTCATCGCGACCATACCGGTCGGCAAGCGTCCGCGCGGCATCCATGGGAGCCCGGACGGGAAACGCGTCTATGTCGCATTGAGCGGCACGCCGATCGAGGCACCTCCCCAGCTCGACAGCCACGGCAATCCCATCTTCAAGCGGGGGGATGATGACGACGACGATAACCAGAATGCCGATAAGTCCGCGGACGGCATCGGCGTGGTGGACGTGGCTCAGCACAAGCTGATCGGCAAGATCTCGGTCGGCTCCGATCCGGAGGAGTTCGATCTCAGCCAAGACGGCACGCAGCTCTATATCTCGAACGAGGATGTGATGACCGCAAGCGTCGTCAGCATCGCAAAGAAGCGCGTGGAGCACATCGTCCTGGTGAGCCAGGAGCCCGAAGGGGTCGCAACGACGCCCGACGGGCGCCACTTCTACGTCACGTGCGAGACGGCCGGCGACATCTTCGTCGTCGACGCCACCACTTATCGGACGACCGCGCATTTCAAGGTCGATCCGCGGCCGCGCAGCGCCGATTTCCTGCGGGGTACTCCTATCGGCTTCATCCCTTCGGAATCGGCGGGCGAGTTGAACGTCATCAATTACGTGCAGGCACGGCTCCTCAAGGTCATTGCGCTCCCTCCCGGGTCGCGCCCCATGAAGGTCAAAGTGTCGCCGGATGGCCGATGGGTCTACACGAGCAACGGGCGCGCCGGCACGATCTCGGTGCTGGACGCGCACACGTACCGGCTGGTCCACACGATCAAGGTGGGCAAACGTCCGTGGGGCCTCGCCTTCTCGCCCGACGGACGATACCTATTCAGCGCGAACGGGCCGTCCAATGACGTTTCGGTGGTGGATTTGCGGGCGAACAAGGAGATTGCCCGCATCAAGGCGGGCGCGAGCCCGTGGGGTATCACCGTCGTATCCCCAGCGCCCTGAGGGAAGCACACGCCATCAGGTCAGGTCCGCGTCGACAGCGGTCGGCCGGACGATCAATTTCCGACGATGAACACCTGCTGCACGGTGATGCTGCGGGTGAAGCCTTTCTCGAAGGCGCGCGCGCGAACGACGGTGGGACCCGCGAGCCTGAACGGAGCTCGATATTGCGGATCCGATTGACCCGGGACGCTCCCGTCGAGCGTGTAATGGATCTCCGCGCCCGGGTCGGCGTCCTTCAGAGACACCTCAACGGGTCCGTTGAACGTGCCGCCTGCCGGTGAGATGACGGGCGGGCCCAGCACGGCGGGGCCCGGCATGCTGAGGATCCAGCTGCGCAGCAGGGTAACCCCCTGCTCATCGATGGTCTCGCGCGCCAGAGGAGGCATCTTGATCTCGCCGACCGTGTCGACGCGCATGAAAGCGAGCGAGCGCCAGATGTCATGCGGCGAGATGACCCGGGGATGGTCGATCCCCAGATCGTACAGCACAGGCCCGTTCACGAGCTCCTGTTTTCCGAGCGGCGTGTCGTATCGAGCGTCGAAGTAGGCACCCGTTCCACCGGGGCGGTGGCATTGGGCACAGTTCGCATCGAGGTAGGATCGAGCCCGCTCCGCGAGACTTCGCGTTGTGTCGTCAAGGGCCGCAAGCTTCGGAAAACCCGACAGGGCCGAGTCGCTGAAACGCGGCGTGAACAAGCCGATGTGATTCCAGGCGCGCAGCTCGTTGTCGGTGACGCCCGAGGGGTACGCGAAGTCACGGTTCATTTGCCGGGTCTTCACGCCGAGCACGCCGCCCGCCCGTCCCGTATGGCAGGAGAGGCAGTCCTTTCGGCTTGGGTAGTACCACGTCTGCATTCGGATTCCGCCGCTTGCCGTACGGATGGGAATCTGTTCGGTGAGACTCGAGGTGAGCAGGTCCGCGTCGCTCCCGTCCGCTCGCCACTTGTAGACGACTCCGTAGACGCCACCCGCGCTGTCGCGCACCAGCAGCCGCGTCTCGAGGCGCCGCGTGACCTCAGGGTGGCGCTCATCGGTCGGAAGCGAGAAGGTCTTTACGAACACCGTTCCCGCCGGGAAACGCCATTCTCCCGTCGGCGAGAATCGGATCCGTCCCTTCGGCACGGCGACCCATCGTAACTTTCGAGCGCCGTCCGACCAGAAGGGAACGACCACGTCGTAGGGAATGAGGCCTCGCGATGCGATCTGGTTGCGCGTGTCGCTGAACGCGCCGGTCTCGGAGAGGTGCAGCGGCAGCTTGCCGTCGACGCGCTCGGGCATTCGCAGGTATGCCCGCGGTGCGGTGCGGGCGGTGAGTCCGTACGGTGGCGTGCCGGCGTCCGGCTGGGCGAGAGCGAGCGTGACACCGCCGAAGGCGAGTGTGACGAGCGCAAATGGACGTAGGCCTCGTCGCATCACTGGGGACGCTGGAACCCGCCGTAAACGGCTAACACCCTCCCGCCGTGTGGTCCCGATGGTCGTGAAGCATCCGCTGCTGACCGAAGTGGCGAGTCCGTCAATGTCATCGTAGGCGGTGGTCCGAAAGACGCTCCGAGGATACGACTCCGGATGCGGCAGGGGAAGAGGGCCGTGTACCGCGCAGTCCGAGCTCAAACGAGCGCTCGCAGCCGGCGCCATGTCGGGATTTTCTCCCGATATTTCCGACGGTAACCTGAATTACGCTTCGCGACCGACGAGAGTTGCGCGCCATTTGCGCGATGAACAAAGCACTACTCACCGGGGAGCGAGGATGAATCGGGGACTTCTGGATTGCACGCGCCTGGATTGCACGCACCTGACTGACACACGCCGTACGCCTCCGTTCACACGCAGACCGATCGGCACTCAAGTGGCGCTGGCCGTATCCGTCATCCTGTGCGCTGCCAGCGCACGGGCGGCCGATACCGCGACGGGACCCGAGAGTCCTTCGCAGAGCTTGCAGGAGGTCGTCGTCACCGCCACCCCCATTCCCGGCCAGTCGATCGACGCCGACAAGGTGCCAGGAGCTGTCCAGATTCTCTCTGCGAGCGACCTGACGCGGGAGGGCTCGCCGAGCCTCACGACGGCGCTCAGCTCCACGTTGAGCAGCGTGAACGTCAACGACGATATGGACGATCCTTTCCAGCCCGACATCCTCTACCGGGGCTTCGAAGCCTCACCGGTGCTCGGCACTCCCGAGGGCCTTGCCGTTTACCAGAATGGCGTGCGGATCAACGAGGCGTTCGGGGACAACGTCAATTGGGACCTGTTCCCTGACGTGGCGGTCAACAATGCGGAGCTCGTGAGCTCGAGTCCGCTGTACGGCCTCAATGCGCTGGGCGGTGCCGTCTCCGTGACGATGAAGAACGGGTTCACCTATCAAGGCGGCGACCTGGAGCTGTCGGGAGGCTCGTTCAGCGACCGCTCGGCGGTCGGGCAATTTGGCATGAACTCCGGCGACTTTGGATTCTACGTCGCCGGGAGAGTGCTCGACTGGGACGGTTGGCGCGACTTCTCCGGCGACAAGATTCGCTCGCTGTATGCGGCTTGGAGCTTCCATACCGACCGCACGACGCTCGACCTCAGCTACACGCATGCGGATGACGTCATGGAAGGACAAGGCCCCGCTCCGGTGCAGGAGCTCGCCGTGAACCGCGCGCTCGTCTTCACCGGGCCTCAGGACAATGTGAACGGGCTGAACTTCTTCACGTTGAACGGGACCGTGAAGCTCACCGACAGCTGGGCGATGCAGGGCGTCGCTTACTATCGCGCCTATACACAGAGCGTCTCGAACGGCAACACGACCGACTACGCAGCGTGCACCAATACTCCTGGAATCCTCTGCCAGCCGGACGGAGAGACGCTGACCGATGCAGCCGGCAATCCGTTGCCCGACATCTCCCAGGGCGGAACGGTCCCGATCGGCGAGAACGACTTCGAGTTGATCCGCTCCTGGGGCCGCGGCTTGAGCCTGCAGGTCTCCAATAACGATTCGATCTTCGGCTTTGGCAATCAGTTCGCCTTGGGGGGAGCCGTCGATTACGCCTCGACGACCTTTTACACCGGTGCTCAGATCGGCGTGATCAACCCTCAGCTGATCGTGCTTCCCTCGGACCTGATCGTCGACACGCCGGAGAACTCCTCCGCCGCGGTCAACAATGGCGATCCGGTGCCCGTGAGTGTCGCTTCCGTCAACAAGAGTCTCGGCGCGTACGTAACGGACACCTTCGACATCACGCACGATCTCAGCGTAACGGCGAGCGGGCGATACAACATCGCGAACGTCAACCTCGTGGATCAACTGGGATCGAATCTCACCGGCTCCAACCGCTTCGTTCACTTCAATCCGGCGGTCGGCGCCACGTACAAAATCCTGCCGACGATGACGCTCTACGGCGGCATCTCGACCAACACGCGCACACCCACCGCGAGCGAGATCGAGTGCTCCAATCCGCTGACACCTTGTCTGCTGCCGACGAATCTGGCGGGTGATCCGCCCAATCTGCGGCAAGTGGTCGCCCACACATCGGAGATCGGCCTGCGCGGCAAGGTACCCGACATCGTCGGCGACACGGGTGCGCTCACCTGGAACGTCGATGTGTTCCGGACGTTGCTGCACGACGACATCTACGGCATCGCCACTTCCGTCAGCCAAGGGTTCTTCCAGAACATCGGCGACACTCGCCGCCAGGGTGTCGAGGCGGGGCTGAACTACAGCACCGATCGCTGGTCCGCCTTCTTCAATTACAGCTTCGTCCAGGCGACCTTCGAGTCGGCATTCGTGGAGCCCTCGCCGTCGAATCCCTTTCAAGACGTCAACGGCGATCTCCAGATCGAGCCTGGTGATCGCCTCCCGGGGATTCCGGAACACCGCCTGAAGGTCGGCCTCGATTACAAAGTGGTCGGCACGTGGAGCGTCGGCGCCACCGTGAACGTCGTCAGCAGCTTCTACTACGTCGGCGACGAGGCCAATCTGATGGCGCCGATTCCCGGCTATACGGTGGTCGAGCTGCATTCGACCTACCGGCCGCTGCCGCACCTCGAGATCTTCGCCTCGATCAGCAATCTGTTCGATCGTCAGTACGCCACGTATGGGATCCTGAGCGACCCCACCGGCATCGGAGCGCCGGGCATCCCGCCCAACGGTGTGACCAACGGCCCCGGTGTGGACAATCGATTCCTGAGCCCCGCGGCACCGTTCGAGATATTCGCCGGCGTACGCCTTCTGCTCTGAGCGCCAACGTACGCCTTCTGTGCTGAGCGTCGGCGCTCGCGGCGCCTTCGCTCATCTGGGGCCGACGCGCGCCTCGACAGCGCCACATTCGATGGCCAGCTGGAACAGCTCGATGTCGTTATCGATCTCGAGCTTCTGACGGATCATCGAATGGCGGTTCATGACCGTCTTGACGCTCAGGCGCAGCAGGGATGCGATCTCCTCGTGGCTCTTGCCGCTCGCGATCAGCCGAAAGACATCAAACTCGCGCGCCGACAACCCCAAGGTCGGCGTCGACTCCTCCGGTCCGTCCATCCGCGTTATTTTCCGGGTCATGTCGGGGCTCATGACGAGCACCCCGGCGAGGACCCGGCGAACGGCGCTCACCATGATCTCGGGATCGCTGCTCTTCGTGATGTAGCCGTTCGCGCCCGCACGCGTCGCTTGAATGGCGAATGTCGGATGATCGTGCATGCTGAACACGAGGATCGGCAGTAGAGGCCAGCGAGACTTCAATCTCCGCAGCACGGACAAGCCTCCCTCACCGGGCATGCTGAGATCCAGAATCACCACATCGACCTCCAGGGCTTGCAGAACGCGGTAGGCCTCTTCACCGCTGCCCGCCTCGGCGACGACCGCGAAGTCCGCTTCCTGCTCGAGAAAGCGCCGATACCCCACCCGAACGACCGAATGATCGTCCACCAAGCAGATGCGGACCGGCTTGCTCCTAAGCATGCTGGACCTCTTCCAGAATGTCTTGCAGCGGCATCCAGGCCTCGAACGAGAACCCGCTGGCGTGCGCCGAGATCCGGAACTCGCCTCCGTGCGCCTCCACACGCTCGCGCATGCCCATCAAGCCCGTTCCATCGGGCGCGCGAGGAGCCACGACGGCGAGTGAATCCGACTCCTCGACGCGCAGCCACACGCGCGGCACGCGTCCTGACTGGTCGGCCGCCTCAACCGCCAGATGCATGGCGATCAAGCGGGCGTTGGAATGGCGGACCGCATTGGTCAGACACTCCTGGACGAGTCTGTAAAGCGTGATGTTGAGCTCGGGTGATAGAGCCTCGAGCGGTCCCTCCGTGGTCAACTTGCACCGGAATCTCTCCGGTACCCGCGTGCGCCAGCTATCGACGAGCTCCTCGAGCGCCACTTTCAAGCCCATCGACTCCAGTCCGTGGGGCCGAAGCCGCGCCAGCATCCCCCGAATCAGTTCCATGAGCTGGGTCGTCAACCGTTCGATGTCACGGGCGCAATCCTCGAGCTTCGTGAACTTGCCGCGGGTCTGCCGCATGATATAGGCCGCATCGACCTTGACGGCCGTGAGAATCTGCCCGAGCTCGTCATGGAGCTCCCTCGCCACGCGCGTGCGCTCCTCTTCCTGCACCTGCATCAGGCGGCGGGTGAGCTCCAGGCGCTGGGCTGCGGCCTCCTGAAGGGCCGCCGCGCAGTGGTTGAAGCGATCTCCGATCATATCCAGATCGCGAAGCCGGAACGGAGGCAGACGGACGCCGCGATCTCCGGCAGCAAGCCGCGTCAAGGCGTCCGTGATCCGCGAGATCGGTCTCAGCCCCCGCCGTACGGTCCAGTACATGCTCAGCGCGACGACGATGATGGCGCCTGCCATGAGCAGGATGTCGCTGCGCACGCGCTCCTCCAGCTCGGAGAGCTCGGAGACTGGATTCGAATACAGCCGAAGCGTGCCGACGGCGCTGCCGTGAAAGGTCACGGGGTAAGACAATTCCCTTTGGCGAATTCTCGGCAGCTCGCGCACGAGCCACCCGCCGTCGAGCCCGCTCGTGGGCGTCTGCGCGAGGAGCGCGCCCGAAGAGCTCACCAATACGATCTTGACGTGCCGCAGTGGGCCCGCCACCCGGATCTCGTGCGCGGCCGTGCCGAGCGCAGCCTCGGGGGATGGCGCGGTTCTGGCATCGGATTCGATGTTGTGCAGCAGCGCGGCGAACTCCAGGGCGGCGTCGGTCTCCCTCGAAACATCGGACTTGCTGAAGAGGAAGGGGAGTACGGCGCTCGCGCACAACGCCAATGTGGTGACCCACAATATTCCGAGCAGCAGTCGCGTGTGCAGATACATCGATACTGCCCCGTGATGTGCACCGCAGTAGGATAATCGAGCCGCGTCGGGAAATTTTCCCGTCCTGGATCTGGAGCGGCGGCGTAAGCAAACATCGGGACCCTCTCCCGATTCAAAGCCCGATAAGATAAGGTCTTGTGCGCCACGGGGAGCATTCGCCAACCCGCATAGGCCCCTATCGATGCTTCCGATCATACGAATTGCGCTCATCGACGATCATGGGGTCGTTCGCGCCGGTTACCGCCGACTGCTCGAGAACGAGCCGGGCTATCAGGTGATCATCGACGCAGGCTCGGCGCGGGAAGCCCTCCCTCTGATCAAGCGGATGCAGCCCGATGTCGTGATCTTGGATCTGAGCCTGCCGGGGGAAGACGGCTTGGCTGTGCTGCGGCAGCTCCGTGCGCAGTCGCCGCGAATCGCCGTGGTCGTCAGTACCATGCACGATAGCCTGGGCTTCGCGATGCAGTCGATACAGGCCGGCGCATGCGGTTACGTCACCAAAAGCAGCGACCCCCAGGTGCTCGTTACGGCCGTTCGCGCGGCCACGGCGCGGACCTTGGCCTTGAGTCCCGATGTGGCGGCCAAGATGATCAACTTGACGCGCTCGGCAGCGTTCGAACGGACGTTTGGGCTGACGGGGCGGGAGCTCGATATCTTTCGCCTGGTTGCCGGAGGCCGGACGGCAAACCAGATCGGGAGAGCCCTCAACATCAGCGTCAAGACAGTCAAGAACTGTCGCTCGATCGTGCGGCAGAAGCTCGGCGTCTCGAATGACGTGGAGCTCCTGCAGATCGCGATGGGTTGCGGCGTCGGGACCTCGCCCCTGGAGACGGCTTCGGACTGAAGCGCCTCCGCAATAACGTGGCAGGCGGGAGTCCTTCCCGCCGTCGGCCACGGCCTCCGCCGATGTCGTTGAGGCGGGCGGCGTGCAATATTCGCGCTACTGCGCCGCATGCCACGGCGAGAATGGCCAGACGCGGGGGGCCACTTTCCCGGACCTCACGCGCACCCCGTTTCTGTATTCCCAGGAGGGGTTCGACCAGGTCGTTCTCCAGGGCGTGCGCGCAGAGCGTGGCATGGTCTCCTTCGCGAAGGTTCTTACCCCAGCGGACACGCGCGCCGTACGCGCCTTCATCATCGCGCGGGCCAATGAGCTGAAAAAGGCCGGCGCCGGACGGAGACAGCGGCTGCAAAGCGCTCCGCGGCCAGATGGGGTGCCCCTTCCGGACCCATAGCTTGACGTCGTCCATCGCCTACGCGTATTGAGGATACGGATGACGGCAGTCACGAGCTTCTGGACGGTTTCCGACTGGCAGGCGGCCTATTCTGAGGGCGCCTCGCCGAATGAATTGCTGTCCACCGTGCTCGAGGGCTTCCCGTCCGCGGATGCCGCATGGATATCCCGGATCACCCCGGAGGGACTTCAGAAGCGCTTGCGCGAGC
>JASHTA010000190.1 GCA_030040795.1 Gammaproteobacteria bacterium
CGGATGCGTTCATATCGATTTTCTTATCACCCGGACGCATCTCGATCCTACGCAGCAGAAAACATGGCGCTCGCCTGTCGCGCGAGTCGTCATTCCAAACGGCTCCGCCGCATCGTTGGCCCAATTGCTGAATCGGGTCCTGAAGGTGTCGCAAGCACAAGGCCAGGGCTCTGCGCCGAAAGGCAACAAGCCCCGTACCAACTGAGATGGTCTCGCACCCTCGCCCGGCGAATGGCCGCTAGTGTCCGAGCGGGATGGCGCGCACGATGAAGGGGTCGGGATCCTTGTTTTTGAGCGCCGGATCGATCACATATTCGATCTTGCCTTCGACGGCATACACCGTATCGCCGACCACGGTCGCCGCGGTAGGCGAGATCAGGCCGCCTCGCAGGATGCGAATCGCCGCCCGGTCACCGGAGACGGTGACCTCGTCGATTCGTCCGCTGCGGCCCTCGGCGAGCACGAAACGTTGCCCCGCGATCAGCCGCAGACCGTCGGGACCACCGATTGGAATTGAGGTCATCAGAATTGTGAGTCCGGCGAATCGACCTTGCGGCGATCGATCGACCCGCAGCAGCTGGTTCTTTCTAACGTTGTCGATATAGAGCGTCCCGTCGTCGGCGAACGTGATGCCGTCGATGCCGACGAGAGACGGATCGCGCGCGAAGACGTGGAGTGACTTGCCGTGCGGCGCGAGGGTCAGAATCTCGCCCGACCCGATGTCGCCAATGAAGGCCGTGCCATCGGGCGCGATGGCGATGTCGTCGCAGATGGCGTGTGCAGCGGGCAGAGGCCAGCTCCCCGTTTCCACACCCGTTGCGAGGTCGAAGCGCTTGACGCTCGCCGTCCCGCCGGTCACCCCGCCCGGCAGCGGCACCGGCGAGGAGCATACCCAGAGCGCGCGAGAACGCGAGTCTGCGAGCACGCCGAAGATGGAGAGCAGGCCGTTGTGCGCGTCGCGAACGATCCAAGGCTCCGCCCGCGTGCTTCCGGGAAGGGCACGATAGAGGGTTCCTTTCACGCTGCCGATGTACAGCGTGCCGTCCGCCGATGAGGTGAGGCTTTCCGGGTAGATGCGGGCGCCGTCGATCACGACATCCGATGCGGCCCGCGCAGGCCCGATCGAGAGCGCAAAGGAGAGGAACGCCGCTGCGCGCAGGGTCCACCGGCCGCGAGAAGCGGCCGAGATTAGCGAGATTAGCGTTTGCACCGTAGGCGGGGCTTATCGCGGCGCGCGCACCGGAGCGAGTCCGTCAGGTGACGCTGTATCCGTCAGTTGACGCTGTAGTTGCGGCCTTCGAGGCAGGCGGCCTCGGCGTGCAGATAGGCTTGGTGTTGCGCCATCGCGTCGCTCGCCGCCGAATTCCCGCTCGCAGTTGAGCCCTGTGCTCCGCCCGCACCGGCCGGAGGAGGACCGCCGGCAGCACCGTGCGAGGCAACCTGATCGGAGGCCCACTTGCGGCACTCCACCTTATCGCGCGCTTGCTGATCAGCCGACTGACCGGCCTTCGGATACGCAAAGAGCTCCGACTCCCCGTTGGGCGGAGGTGCGCCATTCACGTCCGCGCCGCCGGGCGGCGGTGCGCTGGGATTGAAATCGGCCGGCGGACTGACTTGCTCATACTGCCCCGCATCGCCGTTCCAGACGTAGTAGCCGTTATCGCCGTAGTAGTACGGGACGCCGTCCCACCAGTAAGCCGTGTAGTACCAGGGGATCACCGGCAGGAACAGACCCAGTCCCCACCAGCCGGGACCCCACCACCAGCCACCGTAGCCCCAGCCACCCCAGTAGCCTCGGCCGCCCCAATAACCTCGGCCATAACCGCCGTAGTAGCCGCCGCGCCCGTAGTAACCGCGCCTATCGCCTCCAGGCACGCCGCGAGACACGCTACCGCGACCGCTGAAGTGTGCGACGCCACCGCCACCGAGCCCGCCGTGGAAGCCGCCTCCGTCACCACCTCCGCCATGAGGAGCGGCGAATACTCCCGTGCCCGTGGCACCAAGAGCTAATCCGGCCAACAGCGCCGTGACGAGACGCCATCGTCGAGCCCAGCCTGGGGTGACCATGATGTGATCCTCCGGGTCTCAATTTAGCGCGAAGCGCCGTCTCGTTCGACTCTCGACGCGGACGGATTTCGCAGTCCATTGATCCCACTGAATAATTAGACACCGGTCCCGGCCTGCAAGTTCACCCCGAAGCGCTGGGGGGCAGGTCGGGGAGGAGTCGCCGGCGGCAGTGGTAACTACCTCAATAGACAGCAGTTTTTCCGGTGGCCTTTGGCTCCAGGCCGCATTCCCGCTCCGGCGCTGCCGCCGATCACCCGGTCGCGCCGATCAACCAGTCGCACCGATCACCCGGTCGCGCACGGTGGGCATCGCGCCCCCCGCCGGCCCCATACGATAATTGACGTAGGCCGACCGAATGCCAAACAGATGAACGATGTCCTGTGGCGCCCGTCCGCGGAGCGCGTGGCCGGAGCCAATCTCACACGCTTTTTGCAATGCGTGAATACACGCCAGGAGAAGGCGCTTCGCGGGTATGAGGAGCTTCATGCCTGGTCGATCGAGCGGCCCGAGGAGTTCTGGACGGAGCTCGCGCGCTTCGCCGACGTGCGCGCCGAGTGGACGGGGCCCGTTCTGGAGCATCCCGAGCGCATGCCCGGAGCGCGGTTCTTTCCCGGCGCGAGGCTGAACTTTGCGCAGAATCTGCTGCGCCACCGTGATGAGCGCCCGGCGCTCATCTTTCGCAACGAGCGCAGCGCGCGGCGCGTGCTGTCCTTTCGGCTGGTCGCGGAGGAGGTCGCCCGGGTCGGGGCCGGGCTGCGTGCGGCCGGTGTCGCAGCAGGCGATCGAGTGGCGGGCTACCTGCCGAATCTGCCGGAATCGGTCATCGCCATGCTCGCGGCGGCGAGCGTGGGCGCCATTTGGTCCTCGTGCTCGCCGGATTTCGGCGTCCGAGGCGTGCTCGATCGATTCGGTCAGATCGCGCCGAAAGTGCTCTTCACCGCGGACGGCTATTTCTACGCCGGCAAGACGCTCGACTCGCTCGAGCCCATGGCCGAGGCGCTTGCGCAGCTCCCGAGCATCGAGCGTGTGGTCGTCGTTCCCTACGTGAGCGATACGCCGCCGCTCGAGAGACTCGGCGCCGCTGCGGCGCGGACGGTCCTCTGGAATGACTTCGGCTCGCGGCGCCCTCCGCAGTTCGCCCCGATGCCGTTCAATCATCCGCTCTACATCCTGTACTCCTCGGGCACGACCGGCGTGCCGAAATGCATCGTGCACGGCGCGGGCGGCACGCTGCTCCAGCACCAGAAAGAGCACCTGCTCCACACCGACGTGGGCGGCGGCGACCGGCTGTTTTACTTCACGACTTGCGGCTGGATGATGTGGAACTGGCTCGTGAGCGCGCTCGCGACCGGCGCGGCGCTCGTGCTCTACGACGGGAGCCCCTTCCACCCCGATCCGGGCGCGCTGTGGCGCATGGCGCAGGAGGAGGGGATCACGATCTTCGGCACGAGCGCGAAGTACCTCTCGGCGCTGGAGAAGAGCGAGTTCGTTCCCGCGCGCGCCGTAAATCTCGGCGCGCTGAGAACCGTGCTCTCCACGGGCTCTCCGCTGCTGCCCGACGGCTTCGACTACGTGTATCGAGCCATCAAGTCCGACCTGCTGCTCGCCTCGATCTCCGGCGGCACCGACATCGTCTCGTGCTTCGCGCTCGGCTGTCCCATCCGGCCCGTTCGGCGCGGCGAGCTACAGTGCCGCGGGCTCGGGATGCGCGTCGAGGTCTTCGACGAGGCCGGCCGCTCCGTGCGCTGCGAGCGCGGCGAGCTCGTGTGCACGGCCCCGTTTCCCTCCATGCCGGTCGCATTCTGGAACGATCCGGACGGAAGCAAGTACCGGGCAGCGTACTTCGAGCGCTTCCCCGGCGTGTGGCACCACGGCGATTACGCCGAGATCACGGCGAGCGATGGCGTCGTGATCCACGGTCGCTCGGACGCCGTGCTCAACCCGGGCGGCGTACGGATCGGCACGGCGGAGATCTACTCGGCGGTCGAGAGCTTGCCGGAGATCCTCGAGGCCCTTGCCGTTGGACAGGACTGGGACCACGACGTGCGCGTCGTGCTGTTCGTGCGGCTCAAGCCGGGCGTCTCGCTCGACGAAGGTTTGCAGCAGAGGATTCGCTCGGCGATACGCGCCCAGACGTCTCCGCGGCACGTTCCAGCCAAGATCGTGGCCGTGCCGGACATCCCGCGCACGCTCTCCGGCAAGCTCACGGAGCTCGCGGTGCGCAACGTCATTCACGGCAGGCCCGTGAAGAATCTCGATGCGCTCGCCAATCCGGAGGCGCTCGAGCACTTTCTCGATCTGCCCGCGCTCAGGACGTAGATCGTGATAGTTGCAAATGAAACTAGTTTGTGATGCGATGCGACCCAAGGCAGACACGCTGCTCGAGCTCGAGGGGCGACGCATGGGACAGGATCTGCACGACAATCCGCTCGGCACGGACGGTTTCGAGTTCGTCGAGTTCACGAGCCCGCAGCCGCAGGCGCTCGGACGACTGTTCGAGGCGATGGGGTTCACCGCGGTGGCGCGCCATCGCTCGAAGGATGTGCTGCGCTACAAGCAGGGCGGCATCAATTTCATCCTCAATAGAGAGCCGTGCGGCCAGGCCGCGGCGTTCCGTGGCGCCCACGGTCCTTCCATCAACGCAATGGCGTTCCGGGTGCACGATGCGGCGCTGGCGATCCGGCTCGCCGTAGAGCGCGGTGCTCGACAGGTCGCGGGTCTCGTTGGGCCCATGGAGCTCAACATCCCGGCGATCGAGGGCATCGGCGGATCCCTTCTGTATCTGGTCGACCGCTACGGCGCGCGCGAGATCTATGATGTGGACTTTGTGCCGATTGCCGGCGCCGCGGAGCGCGAGCCGGATCAGGCTGCCGGGCTCGACTCTATCGACCATCTCACGCACAACGTGCAGCGAGGACGCCTCGCGGCCTGGGCGGACTTCTACGAGCGCGTGTTCAACTTCCGCGAGATCCGCTACTTCGACATCGAGGGCCAAGCGACGGGCCTCGTGTCCAAGGCGATGACGAGTCCGGACGGCAAGATCCGCATCCCGCTGAATGAGAGCCAGGACGATCGATCGCAGATCGAGGAGTTCCTGGCGGACTACCGGGGCGAGGGCATTCAGCACGTTGCGCTCGGCACGGGAGACATCTACTCGACGGTGGACCGGATGCGCGCGCGTGGCGTCAAGTTCCAGGACACTCCGGAGCCCTACTACGATGCGGTGAACGCTCGCGTGCCGGGACACGGTGAGGATCTCGCACGCCTGCGCGAGCGGCGCATCCTCATCGACGGCGCGCCGAGCGCAGGGCAGGGGCTGCTGTTGCAGATCTTCACGGAGAGTGTCGTCGGTCCCTGCTTTTTCGAGATCATCGAGCGCAAGGGCAACGAGGGCTTCGGCGAGGGTAACTTCAAGGCGCTCTTCGAATCGCTCGAGCTCGATCAAATCCGCCGCGGCGTGCTCTCGGTAGAGCGGAACACGCCGCCGCACGAGAAGGCGCAGCGAGGCCGACATGAGCGAGGCGGTCATGAGTGAGGCGGTCATGAGTGAGGCGGTCATGAGTGAGACCGCCATGAGCGAGACTGCCATGACTGAGGCGATCGACTACCAGCGCGGCTTCGGCACTCACTTCTCGACCGAGGCGTTGCCCGGCGCCTTGCCGGCTCAGCACTCGCCGCAGCGCTGCCCGTATGGCCTGTATCCCGAGCAAATCTCGGGCACGCCGTTCACGGCGCCGCGCGCTTCGAATCGGCGCACCTGGCTCTATCGCATCCGGCCCGCGGCCGTGCACGGACCTTTCCGCCGCATCGGCAACGGCCGCCTCACGAGCGAGTTCTCGGGGCTCGAGACGCCGCCGACTCAGCTGCGGTGGAATCCGATGCCGCTGCCCGATCAGCCGACCGATTTCATCCAGGGGCTCGTCACCCTGGCGGGCAACGGCGATCCGTACGCGCAGGCCGGCTGCGGCATTCATCTCTACGCCGCCAATCGCCCGATGACGGGCCGCGCGCTGTACGATGCGGACGGCGAGCTGCTGATCGTGCCGCAGCAGGGGCGGCTGCGGCTCACGACCGAGCTCGGCCGTCTGCTCGTCGAGCCGCTCGAGATCGCAGTGATTCCGCGCGGGGTGCGCTTCCGCGTCGATCTGCCCGATGGGGCGGCGCGCGGCTACGTTTGCGAGAGCTTCGGAGCGGCGTTCAGGCTGCCGGACCTCGGGCCCATCGGCTCGGACGGACTGGCGTGCGAGCGGGATTTCGAGTCGCCGGTCGCCTGGTACGAGGATCGCGACGAGCGCTGCGAGCTGGTCGCTAAGTTCGGCGGCGCGCTGTGGTCGGCGCAAATGGACCACTCCCCGTTCGATGTTGTGGCCTGGCGGGGCAATCACGTGCCCTACAAGTACGACCTGCGGCGCTTCAACGTCATCGGGTCCGTGAGCTTCGATCATCCCGACCCGTCGATCTATCTGGTGCTGCAGTCTCCGACGGATACGCCGGGCGTCGATGCCATCGACTTTGTGATCTTTCCGCCGCGCTGGCTCGTGATGGAGCACACGTTCCGGCCGCCCTGGTACCACCGCAACGTCGCGAGCGAGTTCATGGGCCTCCTCCACGGTGTTTACGAAGCGAAGGCGGACGGCTTTCTTCCCGGCGGCGCTTCGCTGCACAACTGCATGACCGGCCACGGCCCGGATGCCGAGACCTTCGAGCGGGCGCTGCAGGAGGACACCACGCGCCCGCGCCGGATCGAGGGCAGCCTCGCCTTCATGTTCGAGACGCGTCAGATCATCCGGCCCACGAGATTTGCGCTGGACTCCGCACTCTTGCAGTCGGACTATCTCGAGTGCTGGCAGGGACTCGGCAAGCGCTTCGACCCGGGACGGCCTTGAGCGCAGAAGGCCGAGCGCCGATGAGCCTCAACGAGACGCACGACCCGGTGCTCACGAGCTGGGTCGAGTCCGCCAATACTCCGGGCGGAGACTTCCCCATCCAGAACCTGCCGTTCGGCGTGTTTCGCCGAGCGGGAAGCGCCGAGCGCTTTCGCGGCGGCGTGGCTATCGGCGATCACATTCTCGATCTCGCGGCGGCGAGGCAGGCGGGATTCGATACCGCGGCCTCGTCAGCTCCTGCGTTGAACGAGCTGCTGGCGGCCGGGCCGCCGGCTTGGTCGGCGCTGCGTATCGCTCTCTCGCGAGCCTTGAGGCGGGGTGCCTCCGAGCAGGCGACTCTACAACCGTGCCTCGTGCCGCAGCGGCAGGCGGAGTACTCGCTTCCGGCGCGCATCGGTGACTACACGGATTTCTACACCTCGATCCATCACGCGACAGCCGTCGGCCGGTTGCTTCGACCGGACAATCCGCTGCCGCCCAATTACAAATGGATGCCAATCGCCTACCACGGCCGCTCGTCGTCGATCGCCGTGTCGCCGCACGCGGTGCGGCGGCCGATCGGGCAGCGGCTCGTGCAAGGCGCGGCGGCGCCCACGGTCGGTCCGAGCCAGCGGCTCGACTACGAGCTCGAGCTCGGCGTCCTCATCGGCCCAGGCAACGTGCAGGGCGCGCGCATCGACATCGTTGAGGCGGAAGCGCACGCCTTCGGCCTATGCTTGCTCAACGACTGGTCGGCCCGGGATCTTCAGGCCTGGGAGTATCAACCGCTGGGCCCGTTCCTCGCCAAGAATTTCGCCACGACGATCTCACCGTGGATCGTGACGCTCGAGGCCCTCGAGCCCTATCGCGTCGCGTGGGAGCGGCCTCCGGCCGACCCGCAGCCTCTTGCGTATCTCGACTGTCCTGCGGTGCGCCGCCGTGGGGCGATCGACATTCAGCTCGAGGCTTACATCGAGTCCGAGGCGATGCGCCGCGCAGGCAGCGGACCTTGCAGGCTCTCGCGCACGAGCTACAGGCACGCTTACTGGACCGTGGCGCAGATGATCGCGCATCACACCGTGAGCGGCTGCAATTTGCAGCCGGGCGATCTGCTTGCGACCGGCACTCAGTCGGGCCCGCTGCCGGAGGAGGCCGGATCGCTCCTCGAGCTCTCTCGCGGCGGCCGCGAGCCGGTGCGGCTGTCGAATGGGGAGACTCGCGGGTTCCTCCACGACGGCGACGCCGTGATCCTGCGCGCCTGGTGCGAGCGGCCCGGAGCGGCGCGCATCGGCTTCGGTGAGGCCGCAGGGCGCGTGCTGCCGGCGCTCGCGTAAGGCTGCCAGCGCTCGCGTAAGGATTGCAGGCCGATGGTCAAGCTCTATACGTACTTCCGCAGCTCCGCCGCCTACCGAGTGCGGATCGCGCTCAATTTGAAGGGACTTCCCTACGAGGCGATTCCGGTCCACTTGTTGCGCGGCGGCGGTGAGCAGCACGGCGAGGCGTTTGCCGAGCGCAATCCGGCGCAACTCGTGCCCGTGCTCGAGGTGGGAGCCGTCTCGCTCACCCAATCGCTCACCCAATCACTCGCCATCATCGAGTATCTCGAGGAGACTCATCCCACGCCGCCGCTCCTGCCGCGCGAACCGCTCGAGCGCGCCAAAGTGCGGGCGCTTGCGCTTGCGATCGCCTGCGACATCCACCCGCTCAATAACCTTCGAGTCCTCCAGTACCTCGACGCGAAGCTCGACGTGGACGCGGAGCGCCGCGCCGAGTGGTCGCGCCACTGGATCGAGCTCGGCTTCGCCGCGATCGAGCGGATGCTCGCAGCAGGCGGTGCGGCGGGCGATTTCTGCTACGGCGAGCGCCCGACGCTCGCCGATTGTGTCCTCGTGCCGCAGGCCTTCAACGCGCTGCGGGCGAAATGCCCGCTCGAGCGCTATCCGGCCATCCGCCGTGTCTACGAGCACTGTGCGAGCCTGTCCGCGTTCCAGCGGGCGGCGCCCGCGGCCCAGCCCGATGCCGAGTAGAGCGAATGGAGCGAGACGATCCCATCGCCGCACGAGCGGCGCGACGAACGTGCTGCGTCTCGACGACTACTTGCCCTACCGCTTGTCGGTTGCGGCCAACGCCGTCTCGCAGCTCATCGCGCGCGCTTACCGAGATCGATTCGCCCTCAAGGTTCCCGAGTGGCGCCTGATCGCGGTGCTTGCGGACTCGGGTCCGCTCACGCCCCAGGCGCTCTGCGAGCGCACCGTCATGGACAAGGTGACCGTCACGCGCGCAGCCCAAGGCCTTGCAAGGCGGCGGCTCGTGCGGCGAGAGCCCCACGCAAGCGACGGCCGCTCGCATCGGCTGCGGCTCACCGCAGCGGGACTGCGGCTGCACAGCCGGATCGCGCCGCTCGCCCTCCACTACGAGGCACGCTTGCTTTCTGGCATGAGTCCGCGCGCGGTCGAGGCTCTGGGGCGCCGGCTGCGGCGCTTGCAGCAGACGGCGGACGCATTGAGTCGGCGTTGACGGACCGGGCTCGGAGCTCCCGATGCGAAAGTCCCTTTGACATCGCAACACGGCCTCACGCGTGATCGGCGCACGGCATCTCCGACATCTCCGGCAGCCGAGCGGATGCGTATACTTTGACTGCTGGGAATAACAGCTTGAATCCGTTGCCCCGCCGCGGGAAGGGCTGTCGTCCGACAGCCTCGTAGACTATTCTACGAGCGGGCAGCATGCGGGCAGTATGGACCTTCATGGCGCGAGATTGCCGGGTCCGCCGGTCGGAACGAGGGGACCGACGATGAGAGTGCGCGTGAAAAGCGTTTGGTCGACGATTGCGGTCGCTCTGGCTACGGCGGGGGCCGTTGGTATGGCCGTGATGCCGCCGGCGTCCGGGGCATCCAAGTATTCGGGGAACCAGGGACTGACCTGGGCGCAGGTCGCGAAGCTCCCGGACTGGCAAGGCATCTGGCAGCTCGACTGGGAGCACAACTTGAGCCTCCTCGGAGGCATGTCTCCCGAGGACGATCTCACTCCCAAGGCCAAGGCGTCCTACACCTCCTTCCTCGCCAAGCAGAAGTTCGGCGAGGACGTGCAGCCCGAGACGGCGAACTGCCTGCCGCCGGGGATGCCCCAGATCATGACGCAGCCGTACCCGGTCGAGTTTCTGTTCAATCCGGGCAAGGTCGTCATTCTGGTCGAGGCCTACGAGCAGGAGCGAACGATCTACACCGACGGGCGCCCGCACCCCGCGGCGAGTGCCTTGACGCCTACTTTCCAGGGCAACTCGATCGGTCATTGGGAGGGCGACACGCTGGTGGTGGACACGGTGGGAGTGCTTACGGATGTGGGCCCGGGCCCCCACACGGGCTCGGGAATGGCGTCGGGCGTCTCTCATGATGCGGCGATGCACATCATCGAGCGCATCCGCAAGATCGATGCCGACCACATGCAGATCACCCGAACCATCATCGATCCGAAAGTGCTGGTGAAGCCCTGGACCGTGACCCTCCCGTACGTGCGAGAGAAAGGTGACCTGCTCGAGTACGTCTGCGAGGAAGGCAACCGGGACAGCGCCACCGCCAACGGGCGTCCCGGAGAGCGGCTCGGTGGTCCCTAGCGACAGCGCGAGCGGTGCGGGCGGAGGAACGCGGCACGGGAGGGGGAACGTAGCCGCGGCGCAGAGCGATCCTTGAGCAGGAGTTCCTATAGATGATCAAACTCTTTCGAGCGGCGGCGGCGATGGGATTCGCGGCGGCCTCGGTCCTTGCGGCCGGGAGCGCGTTCGCGCACCACTCGACCGCCATGTTCGACATGAGGAAGAACGTGACCCTGAAGGGCACGATCCGTCGGTTCGACTGGCAGAACCCGCACACCTGGATCGTCTTTGACGTACCGAACGAGAGCGGCGGCATCGACGAGTACGGGATCGAGGGAATGAGTCCCAACTATCTCGTGCGCGTCGGCTGGAACATCAACACCCTAAAGCCGGGCGACCAGGTCGAGCTCACCATCCACCCGCTCAAGAACGGCGAGAAGGGCGGGTTCGACGTGAGCGTGAAGTGGCCGAACGGCAAGGTGATGTACAACCTCCCTCACGGACCGCCTTGACCGGCTGCCGAGAGAGGGCTGCCGCGCGGCGCCGCGACGGCGCTGCGCTGCGCTCGGCGCTGAATCATTCCAATCACGAGCATGCACCCGCCGAGCGCGGCCGGGCAGACCGCCATCACGGCGAACGTCTGCTGCAGCGGCAGGCTCGAGGAGAGAATGACTCCGCCGATCGAGGGCCCCGCGATGGAGCCGATCTTCGCGACGGATGAGGCCCACCCCGTGCCGAGCCCCCGATGGGTGGTCGGGTAGAAGATGCCCGTGATGCTCGTGACCCCGAAGTGACTGCCGCTCAGGAAGACGCTGAGCAGCAGCAGCAGCGCAATGAACTCAGCCTCGCCGGCATGCACGAATCCGACGACGAGGAGCAGCGGCACGGCGGTGAACGCGAGCACGGCGAGGCTCACCACTCCGATCCGGTCGGTGAAGCGCATCAGCGCGAGGCCTCCGAGCATGCCGGCGAAGGAGTTGCCCGAGGTGACCAGGGCGGCGGAATTGCGACTGAAGCCGAGGCCCTCGTAGACGATCGGCCCCCACGAGGTGAGAAAGAACGTGGTCATCGAGCTCACGATGTAGCCCGCCCACAGGAGCGGAGTGATCCAGCGCAGATCGCCGCGGAAGAGCGCGGCGAGACTGCGCGCGCCGCCTCTCATCCGTGCGACGGCCGAACCGTGGCTCGTGCGACTGGCACCGGGCGCCGGGTGCGTGGCAGTGATGTCGCCGGATTCGGCGCCCGTCTCATCCGACAGCGTGAATCGAGCCGTCGCAGGGACCTCTCGCTCCGGCGCCAGTCTGCGCACGGCGCGCGCGAGTGCCTCCGTCCGGCGTCCGCTCGTGACCAGGAAGCGCAGCGACTCCGGCAGCACGGCGACGAGCAGGAGCGCGGCGAGGAGCGAGGCCGCGCCGCCGAAGGTGAACACGGCGAGCCACCCGAAGCGCGGAATGAGCGCGACGCTGATCGGCCCCGCCGCGCTCACCCCGAACCCGTAGCCGAGCATGATGAGCGTGACCATCGTTGCGCGGTAACGCGAGGCGACGTATTCCGTGCCGAGCGCCCAGGTGAGCGGGATCGCCCCTCCCAGGGCGAGGCCGGCCGCAAATCTGAGCGCCATGAAGGACCAGTAGCCGGCCGCGAGCGATAGAGCGAGCGTCAGCACGCCGAAGATCGCCGTGGCGGTGATGATCGCTGCGCGCCGCCCGACCCGATCGCCGAGGTCGCCGAAGAGGAAGCCGCCGAGGAGCGTTCCGGCGATCGCCGCGCTGAAGATGTGGCCCAGCATGATCTTGTCGAGGTGGTAGCCGGGCGCGAAGTACGGGGCGGCGAACCCGATGACGTTCATGTCGTAGCCGTCGAAGAACGTCACGAGCCAGCAGGCGAGCATCAGCCGTACGGCGGCCCAGCCGAGCGCGCGGCTCTCGATGACCTCGGCCACGTCGATGGTCGGCCCGCTCAACGGCATTGCATTCTCCGTGACGCCTGGTCTAACGTTGGAAGATGATGCAGGGTAATCGACCCAGAGTCACGCCGCGACCGGCGAAGCGACCGGCACGCCCGCACCGGAAGACGGGCGGCCGATGAGCAGCGCCGAGCCTGTTGGCGCATCCCGAGCGGCCGTGCCCGAGACTGTCGGGACGTCCTCGCCTCTCTACCAGACGATGCTCGTGACGCTGCTGAGCATCACGTTCGGCATCGTTTTCTTCGACCGCAACTCGCTCGGCTTCCTGATGCCGTTCGTGCAGCCGCAGCTGCATCTGTCCGACACCGAGGTGGGCATGCTCTCGAGCGCGCTGTCGCTCACCTGGGCCTGCGCCGCCTTCGGCATCGGCTATGTCTCGGACAAGACCGGAAGCCGCAAGGGCCTGCTCATCATCTCGACGCTCCTGTTTTCTGCCTGCTCGTTCTTCTCGGGGCTGGCGACGTCCTTCGCGATCCTGCTCGGCGCGCGCCTTCTGATGGGAGTTGCCGAGGGCGGGATGATGCCGATCATGCAGGCGATCGTGGCGGTGGAGGTCCGGCCGGAGCACCGTGGCCTCGCAATGGGCGTGACGCAGAACTTCGGCTCGAACCTCCTCGGCACGTTCCTCGCGCCGGTCGTGCTCACCACGATCGCCACGGCGTACAGCTGGCGGCACGCGTTCTTTATCGCGGGCATTCCCGGACTCGTGGCCGCCGTCTTTCTGTGGCGGTTCGTGCGGCCGCCCCGGGAGGCTTCCGCGGCTGCGCACGGCGTGCAGGGTGCGCAGGGTGCGCAGGGCGTGGCCCACAGTGGTGCGCATGGCCCCTCGGCGCTCGCCCAGGGGTCCGCCTCACGCCCGCTCCTGAAGGAAGTCTGTGCGGACCGCAACGTGGTGCTCTGCGCGCTCATGGCGATCGTCCTGGTCTCGAATTTCGTCGTCTGCCTGACCTTCATGCCGCTCTACTTGACGCAGGTGCGCCATTTCAGCCCCGACGTGGAGAAATGGCTCATCGCGGCGCTCGGGCTCTCGGCGACCGTGGGCGCATTCGTGATCTCGGCACTCTCGGACCGCATCGGCCGCCGCCCTTTGATGATCGTGATGCCGATCATCGCCGTCATCCTGCCGCTTGGAGCGATGTACTACCCCGGCTCGGCGTGGGGGCTCGCGGCGATCTTCGTCGTCGGTTGGGGCGTCACGGGAATCTTTCCGCTGTTCATGGCGACCATTCCCTCCGAGAGTGTCGATCCGCACCTGAGGGCCACGGCCCTCGGGATCTGTATGGGCACGGGGGAGATCCTGGGCGGGGTGCTCGCACCCTCGATCGCCGGATACGCCGCCGACCGAATGGGCCTGCAGGCCGCTCTTTGGATCATGTTCGGGCTCACGCTCGTCGGCGCCGCGCTGGCGCTCGGACTGCGCGAGACCGCGCCGCGTGCCCTCGCTCGCGCGGGCCGCACGAGCCCCACGCGTCCCACAAGTCCCGCGGCGCGTTGAGCCGTGAGAATCTGCGTCCGATGGCCCGCATCCGTGTGCGCGGCACTCGCGCTTGCTGCCGCCAGCGTCGGCCATTGGGCGTGTGCGGCGGCGGCGCAAACGGACGCGCGGGCGATTGCGCGTCTGCAGGCCGGGATCGCAATGCTCAACACCGCGGCAGAGCGCATCGAGGACGCGAACGCGGTCCGGAAGCTGCAGCGGGCCTACGGGTACTACCTCGACAAGGGCTACTGGGGCGAGGCCGCCGCGCTCTTTGCCGATGACGCCACGATGGAAGTCGGGGTGGACGGCGTCTACGTCGGCAAGGCTCGCATTCGCGAGCGCCTGATGCGCGAGGGTGGAGGCAACCCCGGGCCCGGCCTGCCTTACGGCCAGATCTACCATCGCATGCAGTTGCAGCCGGTCGTCGATGTCGCGCCGGATGGGCGTACGGCAAAAGGCCGCTGGCGCGAGATCGCCTGGCTCGGCCACTATCACCACGATGCGGAGTGGGGCGCCGGCCTTTACGAGAACGAGTACGTCAAGCAAGGCGGGGTCTGGAAGATCTGGAAGCTCCACTACTATCCGGCGTTCGTCGCGCCGTACGAGGGAGGCTGGGCGAAGTTGAAGCCGGTGACAGGCGACTGGATGTCGTCTGTCGGAAAGGCTTTTCCGGCCGATCGTCCGCCGACCGTCCGCTACGACCCCTTTCCCAGCACGTTCACGCCCCCCTTTCATTATGAGAGTCCCCTAAGCCGCGTGCCGGGCGCATTGAGTGGGCCCCTGCCCGTGACGCGGGCTGCGCTCGCGACGGCCGCACCCGCGACGGCTTCGCCCGCCACCTCGAACGGCGAGGATGCCGAGATCTCGAGGCTGCGGGCTTCGCTCGCGCGATCGCAAAGCAAGCTCGCGCTCCTCGAGTCACACGAGGCGATCGAGAAGCTTCAGGCCGCCTACGGCTACTACATCGACAAGGGCCTGTGGGACCGCGCTGCCGCGCTCTTCAGCCGGCGCGCCACCTACGAATACGGACAGCGCGGCATTTACGTCGGACGCGCGCACATCCGCAAGGCGCTCGCCCTGATGGGACCGAAAGGCCTGGAGGAGGGCGAGCTCAACGACTATCCCATGCTGCAGCCGATCATCGACGTGGCGCCCGACAACCGCACCGCGAAGGCGCGCTGGCGCAGCGATGTGATGCTCGCCCGGAACGGCAAGGGAGAGTGGGGCGAGGGCGAGTACGAGAACGAGTACGTCAACGAGGACGGCGTCTGGAGGATCAGCAAACTACATTTCTACGTCACGTTCTTCGCGGACTACGATCGGGGCTGGGGCGCGGGGGATATCCCGCTTCCGGGGCCGAGTGCGGCGCTGCCTCCGGATCGC
>JASHTA010000191.1 GCA_030040795.1 Gammaproteobacteria bacterium
GACGTTCTGGCCGCCCGGCTCGGCGCTGATCGCGGCCTGATCCACCGTATAGGTGGAAGCCCCGGTTTGGGTCTCGATCCCGGAGCGCGCGGCATTCAGGCGCCGTGCAGTAACGACTACGGTTTGCGGCGCGGCCGAGGCGGCCGCGACATCGGCGGAGTCCGTGGGGTCGCTGCCGTCCGCTCGAGCCGCTTGCGCGGCGAGGAGCGACGCGCACAGGCCGACCAGCGTGAGGCAGGCACTGGAATAACGCATAGATGTGATGTCCTGTTTCGACGATTGACCCGGCGGCCGGCGATCGATGACGGCGCGCCGCGCACAGCTGCGGTTGAGACGTCCAACTCACGCCCAGCGCCTGCTCAGGCGAGGCGCTGGATCGGCGTGATGGGGGTCGTCAGACTCGAGCGGGCGGAGGCCCGCGGCTGCGCGGGGTCGGCGTTTCCGCGCCGACGACGTGGTAGGCAGGATCGGGACTGCGGAGGAAGGTCGCGGGCGGGACGTGCAGGGGCGCTGGAGCGCCGCTCACGGGATTGGCGACTTGCGCGAACGCCTGGCAGGTGAGGCACAGGTTGTTATCGACGAGGCCGTCGCCCTGCGACATCTCGGCGTGAAGGGCGCGCCCGCTGTAGTAGGTGTGGCTCAGCTCGTGCAGCCACGCGCCCTGCTCCGCCATGAGCAGCAGGATTGGGAACGCGAGTGCGATGCTCAGCCGACGCCGGTTCATTGTGAGTCCGGGAAGCGCCGCTCGGAGTCTATCTCAATGCGCGAGGAGCGGATATCGACGCGTGTCTCAAGAGGAGCTCCCATGCAAATCGGCGCCGAAAGTCGTTCGACCTGCGCGATGCGGCCTAAGTTCCGGCTCGACTGATGGCTACAGGGCGTCAGCTGGAGTATGGTGTCGGCGGCCCGTGGCGGTCGTGCGCCGGCAGTCTCGACGAAGGCTTTTTCAGGGGAAGTCATCGTATGGCCGCTCCATTGCGAAGGCACGCATTTCTCGCGCTGGCGCTCGCCGCAGCGGCGCCCGGCTTTGCCCATCACTCTGTCGGCGGCGAGTTCAACGTTCACAAGAAGCTCACCTTGACGGGCGTCGTCTCGTCGGTCGAGTGGGCGAACCCGCATATCTACGTCCACTTCGACGTGCAAGGCCCCCGGGGCTCGGTCGCCGAGTGGCGCCTCGAGACGGTTCCGGTCGCGATGATGCGCAAGGCCGGCCTCACCAAGGCCATGCTGATGGGCAATGCCCAGACTGCAACGGTCGATATCTATCCGGCGCGGGACGGGACGCCGCATCTCGGCTACATGCTGAAGATCACGTATCAGGACGGCCACCACTACCAGTTCGCGCCCGACAAGTGAGCGGGCCTCGCGCACGGCGCGCAGGCCCACCGGACGGCGACAGGCTCGTATCTGCGGAGGCGCACCATGAGTCTTCCTGACACACGTAAGAGAGCCCGGACCGCCCCGCTCGGCGCGGCCGCCATGACGTTGCTGATGGCCGCCGTGTTCCTCGCGGGCGGCGTCGCCGACACGCAAGCCGCAGCGGCGGGGGCAGCGGCACCGGTTCCGCGCCTCGCGGACGGGCACCCGGACCTCAACGGCACGTGGGACAACGGCTCCGGGATCGACTTTCTGCATCCGGAGCATCTGGCCAGCGGCTCAGTGTGCGTGTCGGGCTGCGGCCCGGCGCCGGGTGCGCGCCCCGTTGCCGCTCGCGCGGCGCCCCGGCCGCCGCCGAACTTCCCGCACTACAGGCCTCAATACCTCGCGAAGGTCAAATGGCTGAACGATCACCAGTTGCACGAGGATGGCGTGCTGCACTGTCGCTCGCCCGGTCTGCCCCGTATCGGGCCTCCGGACAAGATCGTGCAGATCCCGGGTCAGGTCGTCTTTCTCTACGACGATGTCTCGGGAGCGTTCTGGCGGATCATCCCGACCGACGGCCGGCCTCATCGTACGGACGTGGAGGACAGCACGCTCGGCGATGGCGTCGGACACTGGGAAGGCGACACGCTCGTCGTAGACAGCATTCACTTCACCGATGACACCTGGCTCACGGACAACGGCGCTTTCCACACGCGCTCGATGCACGTCATCGAGCGCATACGCAGGGCAGGGGATACGCTCGAGTGGCAGGCGACCGTCGAGGATCCGAAGGTGCTCGAGGAGCCGTGGAAGACGGACGTGCGCATCGCCAAGCTCACTCGCGATGAACTGGTCGAGCCGACGCCGTGCGTGGATCAGGACATCTCGCACGTCGTAGACCATACGCATCACGACAATCCGCGCTGAGCGCAATTCGCGCCCGGCGTATCGCAACCCCGGCGTGCCGCAACCCCGGCCTGGCGCGCCGCAAGCCCAACCGAGCGCGCCGCACCGGGTGTGGAGTCCGGTGCGGCGGCAGGGGTCCTTGACGCGTCCGCTAGAACTTGTAGACGCCTTGCAGCGCGATCTCCGAAAGATCGTCACCGAGCACCGCGGGCGTCGTATACGTTGCCGTGGCGGGGTCGGTCCGGTAGAAGAGGCGCGTCTGCGCCGAGTCGTAGCGGCCTTCCAGCCGCAGCTCGAAGTGGCTCGTCGGGTCGTAGCCGAACGTGAGCGTGCCTTCCCACAGGTGCTGTCCGTCGAGCGCCCCCGTGACGAAGCCGTCCTTGTCATCGAAGTACTCGGCTCGGAACGATACGCGCCAGGCGCTGTTGATCTGGTAGTTCGCGTAACCGGCAACGCCATCCCACGTCGCGGTGGGTGTGCCGATACCGCCCGCCTGAGCCTGCTGATCCCAGTCGTAGTTGATGATGAAGGTCAGTGCGGAGGTCGCGTTGTACGTCGCGACGACGTCTATCAGAGTCCGGTCGCCGTCTACGAGCACGCTGGTGCCCGGCAGGTACTCCGTCTTGCCGAAGTAGGCGGAGCTCGAGAGCGAGAAGAGCTTGTTGGGCGTCCAGGAGATGCCCGCCTCGCCGGTCTTCGAGCCGTAGGAGACGGACGTGACGTTCCATCCGTTGTTGATGCCCGCGATAAGACTGAGCGTGCCGGTGACGGCATACGTTGCGCGAACACCCGTGTGGTCGAGAGGCTCCGAGTCGGTGAACAGGAGCGAGCGCGAGAAATTGGTGTTCCCCGTCGGATTGATGACCTCCGCGCCGGCGAGCGTCACGAACTTGCCGGCGATCACCGTCAAGGGGCCCGTCGCGTATTGCAGGAACGCCTGCCGCGCATCGAATGTATTGTCGTGGCCATCCTCCGCGATGTGCAGGATTCTCGCGTCTTCGCCGGCGATGAGATCGACCAGGGCGCCAAAGCCTTCCTTCGGCTGATAGGCGACCTGAAAGCCCGCCTCGTCCAATTGAAAGGTGTCGTGCTGAGTGTCGAACTGGTGGACATCGAAGGGATAGCCGTTCGAGGCGTAATAGGACGCCGCGACGTAGCCGTTGGCGGTGATTCCCCAGGCCGTGAGCGTATCGGCCCAGCTCGGCACCGCGGGTGTCGCCGGCGTGGCAGGCGGGTCGGCCGCTCGTACCAGATGTGGCGCCGCGGCAACGAATGCGGCGGTCGTCAGAGCCCCGATGAGTTTACGCATGGTGGTTGCAGTCCTCGTTGCGTTGAGAGGGAATCCGATGCGGTCCAGCAGCTTTGCCTGGGCGGGGTGCAACCCCTGTGCCAAAAAAATAATTTCCGTATATGCAAGAGCTTAAAGACCGACCGATCGAGCGGCGGCCCGGTCGCGCACCAGTTCGGATCAGCCGACGGTGCGGCGTGTTCCATGTTAGGGCGCCGCGCGTGAGCTCGGAGTGAGAGTTTCGGTCTGTCGATGCAGCGCCACGGAGAGCGCAGCGTTCGCGCGGAGCGCGGGTGGCCGCCGGAGTCGGATTCAGGAGCTAGACTCGGCTGGGTCCAACGCTTGCGACCGCTGCAGCAGAATGCGAGCTCATGCCGATGACCGATCAAACCGATCAAACCGATCAAGAGGCGTACTTCGACGACCGAGCGGATGCCGGACGCTGCCTGGCGCGGCAGCTTCTCGCGTACGCGCGCGTGCCTGGAGCGCTCGTGCTCGCGCTGCCGAGCGGAGCGGTGCCCGTGGCCTACGAGGTCGCGTGTGCGCTCGACTCCGAGCTCGATGTGTTCCTGGTGCGCAAGCTCGGCGTGCCGGGGCATGAGGAGCTCGCCATGGGCGCGATCGCCTCCGGCGGCGTGCGCGTGATCAACGAGCGCGTCGTGCAGGCGTTGCGTATTCCCGCATCGACCATCGATGCCGTGGCCGCCGCGGAGCGGGACACGCTCGATCGTCGCGAGCGGTTCTATCGCGGCGATACCCTGCGGCCGAGCGTGCGCGCTCGCATCGTGATCCTGGTCGATGACGGGCTCGCGACCGGCGCATCGATGCACGCTGCGCTCGAGGCGCTCGGCCGGCAGGAGCCGAAGCGGCTCATCGCCGCCGTGCCGATCGCGCCGGCCGGGACCTGCGAGGACCTGCGGGCCGAGGCGGACGAGGTCGTCTGCGCGGCGACTTCTCCCGGATTTGACGGAGTGAGCCGGTGGTATCGGCATTTCTCCCGGACGACGGACGAGGAGGTGCGCGATTTGCTCGCGCGCACTCCGCGCCGTCCCGACGGCCGCTGAATTTCGGAGTGCGCTCGATGGATGTCGGATTCATTGGTCTCGGACAAATGGGCAAGGCGATCGCCGCCAACCTGGTGCGCGCCGGACACCGGCTCATCGTGTGGAACCGCTCGGCGGGACCGGCCGAGGAGCTTGCCCGGCTCGGTGCCGAGGCGGCGGCCCATCCACGGGATACGGCCCGGGCGGAAGTGCTGATGACCATGCTCGCCGACGACGAAGCGGCGCGTTCCGTGCTCCTCGAGCAAGGTGTACTCGACGGCGCTCGCCGAGGGCTCGTTCATGTCAACCTCGCCACGGTGTCCGTCAGGTTTGCCCAGGACCTCGCACGCGTGCACCGCGAGCGCGGCATCGCCTATGTGGCTGCGCCGGTCTTCGGGCGTCCGGAGGTGGCCCGAGAGGCGAAGCTCAACGTCCTCGTCGCCGGCGAGTCCTCGGCGGTCTCACGCGTCGAGCCGTTGCTCGAGGCGTTCGCTCAACGGATCTGGCCCCTGGGGAGCGAGCCCGAGCGGGCCAACGTCGTGAAGCTCGCGGGCAACTTCATGATTGCGAGCGCGCTCGAGACGATGGGCGAGGCGGTCGCGCTTGCGCGCGCCTACGGCATCGAGGGGGCGCGGCTCCTCGAGATTCTGACAAGCACGCTCTTCGCATCCCCCGTCTATCAGGGTTACGGCCGGCTGATCGCCGAGCAGCGCTTCGAGCCCGCCGCTTTTCCGGTGCGGCTCGGGCTGAAGGACGTGCGGCTCGCCTTGCAGGCCGGAGAGGCCGCACATGTGCCCATGCCCTTTGGGAGTGTCGTGCGCGACAGTCTGCTCGAGGCGATCGCCGCCGGAGAGGCCGACCTCGACTGGGCGGCCGTCGCCCGGGTCGCTTTGCGTCACGCCGGGCTGCGCTGAGGGGCGCCGGGCCCGCAGGAACCTCGCGCCGCCCCCGCCCCGGCCCCCTGGGGGGCGTGTGCCTTGACCTGGCGGCCTGTCGGGGCCCGCAATCGGTCCGGTCCGTAACGGCTCTGTTGACAATTTGCGGTACTCGGCCAGGGGGGGCCAATCTGGTACCATCGACCCGGCGAGGCCGCGCCCGCGCGCCTTGGGGATGGTCACAACACAGGACCCGAGCATGAGCTACACCATCAATGTGAATGGCAAGGCGGAGACGGTCGATGTGGACGGCAGTACCCCGCTCCTTTGGGTACTGCGAGACGTGCTGGATCTCAAGGGCAGCAAGTTCGGCTGCGGAATGGGTCTTTGCGGCGCCTGCACGGTGCATCTGAACGGCATGCCGACCCGATCCTGCATCACCCCGATCTCCATGGTCGGCTCGGCCGCCGTGACCACCATCGAAGGGGTCGGCGCCAGCCCGGTCGGGGAGAAGGTGCGCGCAGCGTGGATCGAGCTGGACGTGCCGCAGTGCGGCTATTGCCAGGCGGGCCAAATCATGGCGGCGACCGCGCTGCTCACCAGCAACCCCCGGCCTACCGACGGCGACATCGACGATGCAATGAGCGGCAATCTCTGCCGCTGCTATACGTATACCCGCATCCGCGCCGCTATCAAGCAGGCCGCGGGCCTGCCCACCGCGGACACGAGGGAGGCTTGATCATGGCACGCCTAAGCGCCGTCCAGACGACCGAGAAGGGAGCCGCAGGTTCTGCCGGCCGCGAGTCCGTCTCGCGCCGAGCCTTCCTCGTGGCGGGCGCCGCCGCCGGCGGCGGTCTGCTCATCAACTTCAGCGTCCCGGTGTTTGCCGAGACCGCAAGCGGCCCCCGGCGCCGCTATACGCTCAACGCCTACATCCAGATCGATCCCGACAGCACCGTCACGATCATGTCGAAGTGCCCGGAGATCGGTCAGGGCATCAAGACATCGCTTCCAATGGTCGTCGCGGAAGAGCTCGACGCGGACTGGAAGAACGTGGTGGCGGAGCAGGCTCCGCTCGATGCCAGGGCATACGGCGCACAGTTCGCCGGGGGCAGCTTCTCCACTCCGATGAACTACGAGCCGCTGCGGCGCGTCGGCGCGGCAGCGCGCGAGATGCTCGTCACGGCGGCCGCGCGGGCCTGGCATGTGAAGCCGGAGGAGTGCGACACGCAGATCGCCGGCTTCGTGAGGCACACGGGTACGTCGCGCAAGCTGAGCTACGGAGCGCTCGCCGCGAAGGCCTCCCAGATCAAGCTGGCGCCGGACGTGCTGCGGACCGTGAAGGTCAAGGACCCGAAGGACTTCCGCATCATCGGCAAGCCGATCAGCGGTGTCGACAATCCGCTCATTGTCACGGGCCAGCCGCTCTTCGGCATCGACATGTCGCTGCCGGGGATGAAGTATGCGGTGTTCGAGAAGTGCCCGGTGTTCGGCGGAAGGCCCGTCAGTGCGAACCTCGATGCGATCAAGGCTCTGCCCGGCGTCCGGGACGCCTTCCTCGTACCCGGTGCGCGCCCGACGGGCTTGCCCGATGGCATGGCCATCACGCTACAGGACGGCATCGCCATCATCGGCGACAGCTGGTGGGCCGCCAACGCGGCGCTCGACAAGCTGGTCGTGCAGTGGAACGAGGGCCCGGTCGCGAGCCAAAGCACGGAGCAATTCGATCGGATGGCGGTTGACCTTTCCACCAAGCCGCCCGGGCAGGTTTTCCGTCACGACGGTGATGTGGACAAAGCGTTCGCGAGCGCCGCGAAGGTGATCGAGGGCCAGTACGCGTACCCTCTGGTCGCGCATACCCCGCTCGAGCCCATGAACGCCACCGCGCGATACGCCGACGGACAGGTCGAGGTGTGGGCTCCCACTCAGAACCCGGCCGCGGGCCAAGGCGCCATCGCGAAGGTCCTCGGCATTCCTCCGAGCAAGGTGACGGTGCACATGACTCGCGCCGGCGGCGGCTTCGGGCGCCGGCTCGGCACGGAGTACATGGTCGAGGCGGCCGTCCTCTCCAAGATGGCGGGCGTGCCGATCAAGGTGCTGAGAAACCGTAAGCAGGACATCCAGCACGAGTTCTACCGGCCCGCGGGGTATCACAACTTCAAGGCGGGCCTCGACTCGGCGGGAACGCTCGTCGCCTTCCGCGACCACTTCATCACGTTCACGAGCGATGGAGAGAAGCTCTCGAACAGCGCCAACATGGACGCCACCGAGTTTCCCGCCCGGTTCGTGCCGAATCTGCAATACGCTCAGTCGATGATGCTGCTCGGGGTGCCGACGGGCCCGATGCGGGCCCCGCAGAGCAACGCGCTCGGCTACGCCTTCCAGTCGTTCCTCGACGAGGTGGCGGTTGCGGCCGGCAAGGATCCGATCCAGTTCCGCATCGACCTGTTCAACACGCCGCATCTCGTCCCGAACCCGCCTCCTCCGCGGGGCCGGGGCGGTGGGCGCCGAGGCGGCGGTGGCCTCTTTGGAATGATGCCGGGGTTCAACCCGAAGCGTGCGGTCGGCGTGCTCGAGCTGGTCCGCGAGAAGTCGGGCTGGGGGCAGCGCAAGCTGCCGCCACGCACCGGCATGGGCGTCGCCTTCTACTACAGCCATCTCGGCTACATCGCCGAGGTGATGCAGGTGACCGTCGCGCGGGAAGGCACGGTGAAGGTGGACAAGGTGTGGCTCGCGGCGGATGTCGGCCGGCAGATTGTCAATCCGAGCGGTGCGATCAATCAGCTGCAAGGCGGCGCGCTCGACGGCATCTCCCAGGCGCTCGGCCAGGCGATCACGATCGATCGTGGGCGCGTGGTGCAGACCAATTTCGACGATTACCAGCTCCTGCGGATGAATCAGGCGCCGCCGGTTGAGGTGTTCTTCAACATCACGGACAACATGGTGACCGGCCTCGGCGAGCCGGCCGTTCCACCCGCCCCACCGGCGCTGTGCAATGCGATCGCCGCAGCGACGGGCAAGCGGGTTCGCAAGCTTCCGATCGATCCGGCGACGCTGGTCGCGACCTGAAGTGCCTGCCTGTACCGCTCCCCGGGCAGCCCGCCCCGGGGAGCGGCGTCCACCGCGCTCGCTGCACGCCGTGGAGGGATGACGCGTGAGCGGGCTCCCTAACGTTCAGACTGCTGCTGAGGCGTTTCTCGCCGCACTTGCGCGGCACGGCGTCGAGCGGCTCTATGTCAATGCGGGGACGGACTTCGCCTCGATCGTGGAGGCGTACGCTCGGCGCGAGCAGTCGCGGCTCGATTTTCCGGTCCCCGTCGTTTGTCTGCACGAGAATCTCGCGATGGGGATGGCTCACGGCTACGCCCTGGCGACCGGCCGGCCGCAGGCCGTGATGGTTCATGTGAGCGTCGGCACGGCCAACTGCGTTTGCGGCATCCTCAACGCGGCGCGCGATCAGGTTCCGCTGCTGCTCGCGGCCGGCCGCACACCGCTCTACGAGCAGGGCCGACGCGGTGCTCGCAACGCGAACATCCACTGGGCACAGGAGATGTTCGATCAGGCGGGCATGGTGCGCGAGCTCGTGAAGTGGGATTACGAGCTGCGCGATGCGGCGCAAGCGCAGATCGTGGTCGATCGGGCGCTCGCGATCGCTCGAGCCGCCCCGCAAGGTCCCGTCTATCTCACGCTGCCGCGCGAAGTGCTGGCGCAGGAGCTCTCGGGGATTGCGATGCTCGAGTCCGCATCCGTCCCACCCCGCGCGGCGGCGCCCGATCCGGCGGCGGTGGAGCAGCTCGCCGAGCTCGTCGCGACGGCCGAGTTTCCCGTGATCATCACCTCCGCCTCGGGCGGCTCGCAGGAGACCCTGCAGTCGTTCGGCGAGCTCGTCAGCCGATTCGGCGTCGGCGTCGTGGAGTATCGGGCACGCCGGGTGTGTCTGCCCGCGAGCCATCCAATGCACCTCGGGACGGATAACCGTCCAGCGCTGGAGCGAGCGGACCTGGTCATCGTGCTGGAGAGCGATGTCCCTTGGATGCCCGCGAACGGCGAGGGGCCTCGGCCCGAGGCGCGGATCGTTCACGTCGGCGTCGACCCGCTCTTCGCGCGCTATCCCATCCGCTCCTTCCGGTCCGATCTGACTCTCGCGACCTCGCTCGCCGCGCTCTTGCCGCCTCTCGCGGCCGCGCTGGAGCGTCGCATCGCGTCGGACGCGCGACGGCTCGAGGAACGTGCGCGCCGCATCGGCGAGCTTTGCGCGGCCCGCCGCAAGCAAGCCGGCGCGAGACGGGGGCAGATCGCGAGCGAGCGCCGCATGACCCGCGCGTGGCTGAGCCACTGCTTGAGCGAAGTCGTCCCGCAGGACGCGGTTCTCGTCAACGAGTACTGGATCGACCGCGAGCTCGTGGACCGCGAGCTGGCCGAGACGTATTTCGCGACGCCTCCGGCCGGTGGACTCGGCTGGGGGCTGCCCGTCGCCCTGGGGATGAGTCAGGCGGCCCGCGATCGCCTCGTGATCGCGGCGGTCGGCGATGGATCGTACGTGTTCGCCAATCCCGCCGCATGCCATCAGGCCGCAGCCGCGAGCGGGCTGCCGGTGCTGACGATCATCTGCAACAATAGGCAATGGGCCGCAGTGGAGTGGGCGGCGCTCGGTGTTTACCCGCAAGGCCATGCCGCTCGAGCAGGTACTCCGGTGCCGCTCAGCAGTCTCGCGCCGGCACCGGAATTCGAGCGGTACGCCGAGGCATCCGGCGGCTACGGCGAGAGGGTGACCGAGCCGGCGGAGCTGCCCCATGCGCTGCGGCGCGCTCTCGACGCCGTGCGCAACGAGCGCCGCCAGGCCCTGCTCAACGTCGTTTGCGAGTGACCCTATGAGCACATCAGCTTCTGCCGCGGGACCGATTCGTGAGCGCTCGAGCGCCGACGATCGGGCCTACGCGATGCTTATCGACGGCGAATGGGTCCGCGCGAGCGCGGGCGGAGAGCTGCGCTGCGTCGATCCCTACACGGAGGAGAGCTGGGGGCGAGTGCCGCAGGCCGACGCGGCCGACGTGGACCGTGCCGTCACGGCCGCACGCCGCGCGTTCGATCGGGACGGATGGCCGCAAACGCCGCCGGCACGCCGCGCCGCGCTCCTTCGCCGCTTGGCGCAGCTCATCGAATCCAATGCCGACGCGCTCACGTACCAGCAGATCCGGGAGAACGGCAAGCTCGTGAGCGAGATGCGGCCGGGCGCCGACCTGATCGCGCGCTCCGGCCACTACTTCGCAGGCCTCGCGGAGGCGGCGGGCGGCCGGTCGATGGGGACGCCGGGGTTTACCACTTACACCGTGCGCGAGCCGATCGGCGTGATTGCCGCCGTGACGCCCTGGAACTCGCCGCTGCTGCTGCTCGGCTGGAAGCTCTTTCCCGCTCTCGCCGCGGGCAACACCGTGGTCGTCAAGCCCTCGGAAGTGACGCCGACCTCGACGCTTCGTCTCGCCGAGCTCGTCGTCGAGGCGGGATTTCCCCGGGGCGTCGTCAATGTGGTGACCGGCTGTGGCCATCCGACCGGCGCCGCGCTCGCAAACCATCCCGGCGTGGACAAGATCGCCTTCACCGGATCGACCGCGGCCGGCAAGGCGATGGCGCGCGCCGCTGCGGAACGCTGCGCCCGCGTGTCGCTCGAGCTCGGTGGCAAGTCTCCCAACATTGTCTTTGCGGACGCGAATGTGAGCGCCGCGGTGAACGGCGTGATCGCGGGGATCTTCGCGGCGACCGGCCAGACTTGCGTCGCCGGCTCGCGGGTGCTCGTCGAGCGGCGCATCTACGGGGAGGTGGCGGACCTGCTCGTCGAGCGAGCGCGCGAGCTGCGGCCGGGAGATCCGCTCGATCACGCGACTCAGCTCGGCCCGGTCGCCTCGAGGGCACAGCTCGAGAAGATCCTGAGCTACTTCGCCATTGCGAAGGAGGAGGGGCTCGAGCGGCTCACCGGCGGCCGCCGACTCGAGCGTCGGGGTTTCTTCGTCGAGCCGACGGTGTACGGAAGCGTGTCGAACAGCTGCCGGGTGGCCCGCGAGGAAATCTTCGGTCCCGTCGCCTGCCTCATCCCCTTCGAGGGTGAGGACGAGGCGGTCGCCATCGCGAACGACACGCCCTTTGGACTCGCTGCGGGAGTGTGGACGGAGAGCCTGCGTCGCGCGCACCGCATCGTCTCCCGCTTGCGCGCCGGCACTGTTTGGGTGAACAACTACCGTCAGATGACCTACGGCGTGCCCTTCGGAGGTTTCCGTCAAAGCGGGATCGGCCGCGAGCTCGGTCCGCAGGCGCTGGACGAGTTCACCGAGGTCAAGAGCGTCTGGATCGACGCGAGCGCGCCGTAAGCCGTACCGCCATCAGCCGTACTGCCATCAGCCGAGCGCCGCGAATGTCCGAGCCCTTTCCCCGAACGCAGACCTTCTCGGGCTACAACGAGCCGCGCCGCATCGAGGCGGACGTGTTCGACCTCGAGGTGGACGGGGAGCTGCCGCTCGAGCTCGACGGCACTTTCTATCGCTGCGGCCCCGATCCCTGCTTTCCGCCGCGTCTGGGAGACGACATCAACATCAACGGCGACGGCATGGTGATGATGTTCCGCTTCGAGGGCGGCCACGTCGATCTCAGGAGCCGCTACGTCCGCACGGAGAAGTTCCAGCTCGAGCGCGCGGCACGTCAGGCGCTCTACGGCGCCTACCGCAATCCGTTCACCGACGATCCGAGCGTCGCCGGCAGGGACCGTACGACGGCGAACACCAATG
>JASHTA010000192.1 GCA_030040795.1 Gammaproteobacteria bacterium
CGAAGGGAGTCGACCTGACCGACCTCTTCGCCAAGGCGGAGCTGCTGAAGCCCTGCGTCGACGCCGTCAATCTGACCGAATCGCCGCGCGCGCGCATGGCGATCGAGCCGAAATCCGTGGCCCGGCTGCTGATCGATCGGGGCGTCGAGCCCATCGTGCAGGTCACGGCGCGCGATCGCAATCGTATTGCCGTGCAGGCGGATCTGCTCGGCGCGGCGGTGCTCGGCATCGGCAACTTCGTCTTCATGACCGGCGACTCGCCGAAGAATGGCGATCATCCGGACGCGAAGCCGGTCTTCGACCTGACGACCGTGGAGCTCCTGAGCGCTGCACGCTCGCTCGCGCAAGGCCACGACATGGCGGGCAACGAGCTGAAGGGCACGCCGCAGCTGTTCATCGGCGCTACGGCGAATCCGGGCTCGCAGGACCTCGCGAAGGAAGTGGACAACACGCGCCGCAAGATCGATGCCGGCGCGCGCTTCTTGCAGACTCAGGCCGTCTTCGACGTGGCGGTGGTCGAGCGGTTCATCTCCGCCGCGGGCCTCGGAGACACGGCGCTGCTCGCGGGCATCATCCCGCTCAAGTCAGCCAAGATGGCGGGCTGGCTCAATGCCAATGTACCGGGGATCCGGGTCCCCGATGAGTTGATCGCCGAGATGCAGCAAGCGGCGGCCGAGGGACGCGAGGAGCAAGCCGGAATCGATATCGCCGTCAAGCTGATCCGCGGACTGCAAGGCGTCTGCAGCGGCGTCCACGTGATGGCGCTCGGATGGGAAGCGCACATCCCGCGGATTCTTCGCGAGAGCGGGGTGAAGTAAACCCGCTACCGGACGGTATAGCCGCGACCCTCCAGGCAGGCATCCATTGCCCGATCGTAATCTGCGCGCGCGTTCGCCGTTTGAGAGGGCGGCACGCCGCCGTTCACCGCTGTCGGATCGAAGGCGGTTTGGCTCGATGCCCAGGTATGGCATTCGTAGCGATCCTTCGCCTGCTGTTCCGGGCTCTGCCCGTTCTTCGGATAGATGAACAGCTGCTCATTGGCCTGCGGCGGTGGAGGCGCCGGGGCGGCTCCGGGGGGCGGCGGGGCTCCGGGCGGGGGAGCATCTGCGACCTCCGCCTCCGGGGGCGGAGCCACCACCTCGTAACCGGCCACAGGTCCGCGATAGACGTAGTAGACGTCATCCGCGTAGTAATAGGGCACACCGCCAAACCAGATCGTCGTGTAGAACGGCGGAAGGATCGGCGCGTATACGCCGATGGGCGGTGCGATGACCACGAAGGCCCCTCCGCGCGGCGCATACCAGATGCCGCCCGCGAAGAAATAGTGCGCGCCTCCGAACACCACATCGTAATGCCTGGCCGGCAGCCCGCGAACCACGACGCCCCGATTGAGATACGTGTGATCGTGATGGAAGCGCGTATCGACGTGCTCGCGTCCGCGGTCGAAGCTCGGGCGATCGTGATCGTGCCGATCTTGAGCCTGCGCCGTCGCGGCCGCGAGTCCTGCGAACAGCGCCACGAGCAGGGCGCCGCGCGAATGCTTGAAGGGGACGCTCATCACTTGAGTGACTCCTCTCGTGCCTCAGTTGCCTCAGTGCTCAGTGCACGCTGTAGCCGCGGCCTTCGAGGCACGCGGACATGGCTCGGCGGTAGTTGGCGGCTTGCTGTTCGATCTGCGCAAGCTGGGCGCCAGTGTAGCTTGCGGCCTGCGCGTTCGCCTGTGCGTTCCGCTGCGCATTCGCCGCATCGGCGCTGGAGCCGATCGCCCCGCCGATCAGCGCGCCGGCAATGGCTCCGAACCCGCGTTGCCAGGGCGGCGAGATGGCGGCGCCGAGCGCCGCGCCTGCCACGGCACCCACCGCAGTGTTGGTTCCGGGCGGCGGTCCGCTCACGACCTGCACCCTGGCCTGCACGGGTACGTTCGCAGCGCTGGGATCGAAGCCTGTCTGCTGCTTCGCCCAGAGGTAGCACTCGTACCGGTCCTGATCGAGCTGCTGGGGGCTCTGTCCGTGCAGAGGATAGGCATAGACCGTCGTGTTGACGGCGGGGGGTGGCGGCGGCAGGGGTCGCGGAGGCGGAGCCGTCACGCACGCGCAGAGGGATGCAGAGGCGAGCGCGACCATGGCGATGCGCGCCGAGCGTTCGCGCACGGCGACTCGAAGGATGCGCCACGTTCTCGCGATCGAGCTGTCAGAGGTTTCCATGAATCGTCCGCTCCTCACTCCGAGCCTCACACTTCGAGGATAGCCGCCCAACGCGCCACGTTCATCATCGTTGACGAGGAATGCGAAACGCGTCGACGGAATCACTCGTGTTTATAAAGGCTTACAAGACCAATACTGCCAAGTTAGACCTCGGGCGCAGCGAGCCGTTCCGCCGGCAGCACCGCAGGCGAGGCGAGATCGACGCTCGCGTTGCACAAAGAAATCAAAGAAGGTCTATTTCATAACAATTTGTTAAATATGAAGATATAGTTCCAGCTCGACGCCCCAAATGCCGGCATATCCCCCGGCCGCGCATCGAGTCGGCCCTTGCTCGCCGCATATGCTCATTGCCAACAAGTCTTAACACTGAGGGATACACCGCACCGCCTGCGACACCCGCGTGTGTACACTTCCACCGAGGGTTGTTCATGCATGTCCGATAGCCAGCTGCTCGAGGCCATGATCGGCGCCGCCATCGAAGCTGGCCGCGCCGCGCAGGCTCACTATCGAAGTGGGCTCGAGGTGCGCCAGAAGGAGGACGC
>JASHTA010000193.1 GCA_030040795.1 Gammaproteobacteria bacterium
ATCGGGTACTCCACTTGGATACGGCGCGTGGCGCTGCCGTCGCGGAAGAACACCTGCACGGCATTGCCGATCGAGCGTTTCTCCGGGTCGTAATAGTCCTGCGTGAACTGGGGGTTCTCGCGAACCTGCATGCGGGCACGCAGCGGGTCGATGCGCGGGTCGGCGGCCACGGAGTCCTCGTAGTCGCTCGCCGCAAGCCGGCCGAAAAGGAGCGGCACCGCCACCATGTATTGGATGCAATGGTCGCGATCGGCCGGATTGGCGAGCGGGCCGGTCTTGTCGATGATCCGCTCGCCCGGCTCCTGCGTCTCGATGACGACGCGATCGATGTCGTCCAGCCGGCCCTCGATCTCTCCATGCAGCGCCATCGCGCACTCGACAGCGGTCTGAGCGTGAAACTCGGCGGGATAGGAGATCTTGAAGAGCACGTTCTCCATGACGTAGCTGCCGAACGGCTGAGACAGCGAGAGCGGGGCACCACCGAGCACCACGTCGTAGAAGCCCCACTTCGGCGCGGTGAGCGCGGAGGGGTAGCCCATCTCGCCGGCGAGCGCCATCAACGCATGGCGCACACCGCGGCTCGTCGCATCGCCTGCCGCCCAGCTCTTGCGCGAGCCCGTGTTGGGCGCGTGACGATACGTGCGCAGCGCGCCGCCGTCGATCCACGCGTTGGAGACCGCATTGATGACCTGCTCGCGCGTGCCGCCGAGCATCGCCGCGGCGACCGCCGCGGAAGCGACGCGAACCAGGATCACATGGTCGAGGCCCACACGGTTGAAACTGTTCTTCAGCGCGAGCACGCCCTGGATCTCGTGCGCCTTGATCATCCCCGTGAGCACGTCGCGCACGGCGAGAGGCTGCGTCCCCTCCATGCGGGCCTTGCGCGATAGATAGTCGGCCACGGCAAGAACGGCGCCAAGGTTGTCGGAGGGATGACCCCACTCCGCGGCGAGCCAGGTGTCGTTGAAGTCGAGCCACCGGATCATCGCGCCGATGTTGAAGGCGGCCTGCACCGGATCGAGCTCGTAGGACGTGCCGGGCACGCGCGCGCCGCCGGGCATCACGGCGCCGGGCACGACCGGCCCGAGCAGCCGCGTGCAGGCGGGATACTCGAGCGCCAGGAAGCCGCAGGCGAGCGTGTCCATGAAACCTTGGCGAGCCGTCTCGTAGGCGAGGGCGCTCTGGATGGTGAAGCTGCGGGCGTACTCCGCGATGGCGACGAGCACAGCGTCGGGATCGGGGCGCGCCGCGGATTTCGGATCGGGCTTCTGCGCGGACATGATCTGAAGTTCCCCGGGCGGCCGCCCGCCCGTCAGCGCGCGCCGAGCGGCACGAATCGGCGCGGCTCAGGTCCGACGTAATTCGCCGCGGGACGGATGATCTTGCCGTCGGCGCGCTGCTCGATCACGTGCGCGGCCCATCCCGTCGTGCGCGCAATGACGAAGAGCGGCGTGAACATCGCCGTGGGCACGCCCATCAGGTGGTAGGAGACGGCCGAGTACCAATCGAGGTTCGCGAACATCCGCTTCGCATCGGCCATCACGGACTCGATGCGCTCGGCGATGGCGAAGCGCCGCGTGTCGTTCGCCTCGCGCGCGAGGCGGCGCGCGACCTCCTTGATCACCTGGTTGCGCGGGTCCGACACCGTGTAGACCGGATGGCCGAAGCCGATGACGACTTCCTTCGCCCCGACGCGTGCGCGGATGTCCGCTTCGGCCTCGTCCGGGCCCTCATAACGGCTCTGGATCTCGAGCGCCACTTCGTTCGCTCCACCATGCTTGGGGCCGCGCAGCGCGCCGATCGCGCCGGTGAGGGCCGAGTAGAGGTCGGCGCCGGTGCCGGCGATCACGCGCGCCGTGAACGTGGAGGCGTTGAGCTCGTGCTCCGCATAGAGAATGAGCGAGGTGTGCATTGCACGCACCCAGGAGGCCGGTGGCGGGCGCCGATGCAGGAGATGCAGGAAGTGGCCGCCGATCGAGTCGTCCTCCGTCTCGACGAAGATGCGCTGGCCCGAATGGGCGTAGTGATACCAGTAGACGAGCATCGAGCCGAGCGAGGCGATCAGCCGGTCCGCGATGTCGCGCGCGCCGGCGGCCGGGTGACCCTCCTTCTCCGGCAGCAGGCATCCGAGTGTCGAGACCCCCGTTCGCAGCACATCCATCGGATGCGTGGAGGGCGGCAATCGCTCGAGGACGTCCCGGAGAACGGCCGGCAGGCCGCGCAGGGCTTTGAGCTTACTTTTGTACGCCGCGAGCTCCTGGGCGCGAGGCAGCTCGCCGTGGATGAGCAGGTACGCGATCTCCTCGAACTCCGCTCCCTCGGCCACCTCCAGGATGTCGTAGCCGCGGTAGTGCAGGTCATTGCCCGTCTGCCCGACGGAGCACAGAGCGGTATTGCCGGCCGGCACCCCGGACAGCGCGACGGACTTCTTGGGCTTGAAGGCGGAAGGGGCGGAAAGGGCGGGGGCGGCGGGCTCGCTCATATGCTCAACACCTCATTCATCGCGGGTCGCGCTCGTCGCCCGGGCGGAGCCTCGTCGGTCTCAGTCCCTGTCTCGCCCGAAGAGCTCATCCAGCTTGTCCTCGTACGCGTGGTAATCGAGCACGCGGTACAGCGCCTCTCGCGTCTGCATTCGAGGCACCGCGGCTTTCTGAGTTCCGTCCCGGCGGATGGCCTCGTAAACGGCAAGCGCCGCCTGGCTCATCGCGCGAAACGCGGAGAGCGGATACAGGACGAGCCGGACGCCGGCGTCTGCAAGCTCGGCTGTCGTGAACAGAGGCGTCCGGCCGAATTCCGTGAGATTGGCCAGCACCGGAACGGGCACGCTCGCCGTGAACTGGCGGTACTCGTCGAGGCTCGTGAGCGCCTCGGCGAAGATCATGTCGGCCCCCGCCTGAACGTATTGCACCGACCGCTCGACGGCCGCCTGCTGTCCTTCCACGGCATGAGCGTCCGTGCGCGCCATGATGACGAAGGCCGAGTCCCCCCGCGCATCCACCGCGGCCTTGACTCGATCCACCATCTCCGCCGGCGGCACGAGCGCCTTGCCCGGCCGGTGGCCGCAGCGCTTGGCCTGCACTTGATCCTCGAGATGCAGGCCCGCCGCGCCCGCGCGCGCAAGCTCCTTGACCGTGCGCGCAATGTTGAACGCGCCGCCAAAGCCCGTGTCCGCATCGACGAGCAGCGGGAGGTCCGTCGCGCCCGTAATGCGCCGCACGTCCTCACACACGTCGTTGAGGGAGGTCATGCCGAGGTCCGGCAGGCCGAAGGAGGCGTTCGCGACACCCGCGCCGGAGACATAGAGGGCTTTGAATCCGGCCGCGTGCGCCAGCAGCGCCGCGTACGCGTTCACGGTGCCGACGACTTGCAGGGGACGCTCCGTCTCGAGCGCTGCGCGCAGACGCGCCCCGGCGGACGATGATGAGGGCATGGGTAGAACCCGCTGGAGGGAGGCATTCTAACCGCAACGCCCGCCCGGCGCGATGGCTCAGCGATGGCTCAGTGCCGGCTTAGCGCCGTCCCGTGCGGTCGAGCCACGCGACGAGGCCCTGCGCGTTGAGGTCGAGGTCCTTGCCGAGGATCTCGTCGACGCGCGACTCGACGGGCGCGATGCCGTGGCGCCGCGCGAGCTCGATCCACATCGCCCGCATCTCGGACCGGATAGCCGCTTCGCGATCCGCGGCGCCCGCGTGCCGCAGCGCCATCGAGGCCAGCTCGCGGATCTGGACTTTCAGGGACGCCGCGATCCGCTCGAGCCCCGTCACGCGGCTGTAGTGCATGAGATAGGCGGCCTGGGGGGAATAGCCGAGGAGCCTGTCGATGGAGGCCATGAGCTGCTCCGGATCGAACTGCGTGGGTGTGGTCGTCGGGACCACGAACGCTCCGGCAGGGGTGTCGAGCTCTCGGTACGACAGTCCGAGCGTGTCGCCGGTGAAGACGTTCGAGTGCATCGGATCGACGATGCAATAGTGGTGGAGGGCGTGACCCGGAGTATTGAGCAGCAGGAATTCGCGGCCGGCGAGATCGACGCGCTCCTCGTCCTGCATGAGCCTCATGCGCTCGCGCGGGATCGGCACGAGATCGCCATAGAGCCGGCGGTAGAGCGGCTCCCCGTACACGGCGATGGATGCCGCAATGAGCCTCGTGGGGTCCACC
>JASHTA010000194.1 GCA_030040795.1 Gammaproteobacteria bacterium
CAGTTTTACTTTCGCACGACGGATGTGACGGGGACGATCGAGCTGCCGGCGGGGGTGGAGATGGTGATGCCGGGGGACAACATCAAGATGACGGTGGAGCTGATCAGCCCGATTGCGATGGAGGAGGGGGTGAGGTTTGCGATCCGCGAGGGTGGCAAGACCGTCGGCTCGGGCGTCGTCTCCAAGGTGCTGAAGTAGGGATTTTTCTTTCACAGGCCAGTAGCTCAATTGGCAGAGCGGCGGTCTCCAAAACCGCAGGTTGGGGGTTCGATTCCCTCCTGGCCTGCCATCGGTTTGCAGTGAACGACGAACACAAAGTTCCAGCCACCGCCGCGTCCGACAAGGTAAAGCTCGGCGCGGCGATCGTCCTCGTGATCGCAGGCGTCGCGGCCTACTACGTGCTTGGGGGCTCGGAGGCGACCTGGCTGCGCTGGCTGGCCGTTGCCGCCGGGATCGCGCTGGCGGCCGCGGTGATCATTCCGTCGAAGTACGGGCGGGATCTGCGCCAGTTCTGGATCGACGCCCGCGTGGAGCTGCGCAAGGTCGTCTGGTCGACGCGCCGCGAGACCGGCATGACCACGCTCGTGGTCTTCGGCTTCGTCGTCATCGCGGGATTGTTCTTCTGGGTCGTGGATCTGGTGCTCGCGTGGGCCACGCGCCATCTGACGGGTCAAGGGGGTTGAGCATGGCGTTGCGCTGGTACGTGGTGCACGCGTACTCGAATTTCGAGCATCGGGTCGCCGAGGCCTTGAAGGAGCGCATCAAGCGCCAGGGGCTCGAGCCGAAGTTCGGCGAGATCCTCGTGCCGACCGAGGAGGTCGTCGAGATGCGCGACGGCCAGAAGCGCAAGAGCGAGCGCAAGTTCTATCCCGGCTACGTGCTGGTGCAGATGGAGATGGATGAGGAGACCTGGCACCTCGTGCGCGACGTGCCCAAGGTCCTCGGATTCATCGGCGGCACCTCGGACCGGCCCGCGCCGATCACCGACAAGGAAGCGATGCAGATCCTGCGCCGTGTCGAGGAAGGCGTCGACAAGCCGCGGCCGAAGGTGCTGTTCGAGCCGGGCGAGGTCGTCCGAGTGATCGAGGGCCCGTTCAACAACTTCAACGGCGTCGTCGAGAACGTGAACTACGAGAAGAACCGGCTGCAGGTCGCCGTGCAGATTCTCGGGCGCTCGACGCCCGTGGAGCTCGATTTCTCGCAAGTCGAGAAGGCGTGACACGTTTCGGGGAGCCTCACGGCGCTTGCACCCGAGGAGAGACTTAGATGGCGAAGAAAGTTCAAGGCTACGTGAAGCTGCAGGTGCCCGCGGGCTCTGCGAATCCCTCCCCGCCCATCGGGCCCGCCCTGGGTCAGCAGGGCGTGAACATCATGGAGTTCTGCAAGCAGTTCAACGCGCAGACGCAGAAGCTCGAGAAGGGCCTGCCGATCCCGGTCGTGATCACGGTGTACACGGATCGCAGCTTCACGTTCGTGATGAAGACGCCGCCGGCGTCGGTGCTCATTCGCAAGGCGATCGGCATCGAGAAGGGCAGCGGCGCGCCGAACACCAACAAGGTGGGCAAGATCACGCGCAAGCAGCTCGAGGAGATCGCGAAAACGAAGCAGCCGGATCTCACGGCGGCCGATCTCGATGCCGCGGTCCGCACCATCGCGGGCAGCGCGCGCAGCATGGGCGTCGAAGTGGAAGGGGTCTGAGCCGTGCCTCACGCAGCCAAGCGAATCCAGGCCTGGGCGTCGAAACTGCAGCCCGGCAAGCAGTATTCCGTCGATGAGGCGTTGCAGCTCGTCAAGGAGTTCGCCAAGGCCAAGTTCGACGAGTCGGTCGACGCCGCCGTGAATCTGGGCATCGACGCGAGCAAGTCCGACCAGCAGGTGCGCGGCTCGACGGTCATGCCGCATGGCATCGGCAAGTCGGTGCGCGTCGCCGTGTTCACCACCGGCAAGAACCAGGACGCGGCCAAGGCGGCCGGCGCCGACCTCGTCGGCCTCGAGGACCTCGCCGCGAAGGTCAAGGCCGGCGAGATCGACTTTGACGTCGTGGTCGCCAGTCCCGACGCGATGCGCGTCGTCGGGCAGCTGGGCCAGATCCTCGGACCTCGGGGCCTCATGCCGAACCCCAAGGTCGGAACGGTGACGCCCGATGTGGCCGGAGCCGTGCGCAACGCCAAGGCCGGACAGGTGCGCTATCGCGTGGACAAGGCCGGAATCGTTCACTGCAGCATCGGCAAGGCGAGCTTCGAGGTGACGGCGCTCAAGGACAACCTGATCGCCCTGATCGCGGATCTGCAGAAGGCGAAGCCCGCCGCCGCCAAGGGCCAGTATTTGAAGCGCGTCTCGGTGTCCTCGACCATGGGGCCGGGGGTTACGATCGATACGGCGAGCCTGAGCGCCTAGGCGCCGGGCTCTTGAATGAATTGGCTCAGCGTCCCCCGGGGCGCTGACATCAAAGACCGCAGGCGAGGCGAGCGCGTGAGCGGGCCCCAAGCCCCTCCCGCGCCGGGCCTCTCAATGACCGCCTGCGCAGATGGTAGCCGCTTACGGCCGAAGGGTGCTCCTTGGGTCCGTGAAGGTCGCCGTCGAAGGTGAGATCCGCGGCAGCGCGGGTCTCGTAGTGATCTTCAGGCCTGGAGAGACGCAATGCCCCTCAAACTTGAAGACAAGAAGGCGCTCGTGGCGGAGGTGACCGCGGTCGCGGCGAAGGCCCAATCGG
>JASHTA010000195.1 GCA_030040795.1 Gammaproteobacteria bacterium
AAGAGGTGATTCTCATCGGCGGGCCGGAAGCCGATGCCGCTGTCGCGCACCGCAAGCTCGACGGCCGTGCCGACGCGGCGCGAGCTCACGATGATCTTGCCGCCGCCGACGGGGGAGACGGCGTTGAGGGCATTCTCGATCAGATTGCGCACCACCACATCCACCGCGAGGGGGTCCGCGAGCACCTGCAGACCGTCGGGAATTTGAGTCTCGACCTGGATGCGATCCCGGCGCGCGCGCTCCTGGAAGTGCGCGACGACCCGGCCCACGGCGGCCGCGAGCGACACCGGCTCGCGCTTGAGATCCACGCGGCCCCTCGAGAGGCGAACGCTGTCGAGAATGCGCGAGACCATGGTCTCCATGCGCGTGAGGTCGGTCAGCATCCGGTCGATCAGCGTCTGCAGCTGCTCGGGCGTCAGGGCACGCAGGCTCATGGTCTCGAGCGACAGCTGCAGGCTCGCAAGGGGCGTCTTGAACTGGTGGGACACCAGCGCGAGAAAGTTGTCCTGCTCCTTCAGCACCTGCGCCTCCTTCCGCAGCGCATTCCAGATCACGGCGATGCAGAGACAGAGCGCGAGCAGGAAGAATCCGCCCTCCCACAAGTACTGGTTGATGCGCCGGCGCCGCTCGGCCGCGAGCTGCGCGTCCACGGCGGCCGAGACGACCGGTCCGCTCTGCGTCACCGCGAGGTCGGGCAGCAGCGCTTGCACGCGCTGCGGCGAGACGCCGGCGGCCAGCAGCGCGCGCGCTGCGGCAACCTGCTCGGCGTGGAGCCTCTGGGCCTCGTGCACTCTCGTCAGCGTGTACTGCCGCTGGTCGAACAGCCACCAGCAGACGGTGAGCGCCGAAATCAGCACGAGCAACAGCGCGGTGAGCTGGAAGATCCGTGCCGCTTTCATGATCCGAACCTCATCACGCGAGCCTCGGGACGAGCCTCAGGACGCGAGCGCCGACGCGAGCGCCGATGCAAGCTCTTCCAGATGCTCCTCGCGGTGCGCGAGCGAGAGGAAGCACACCTCGTACGGCGACGGCGGCAAGTAGATGCCCCGCTCGAGCATGGCATGAAACAGCTTCGCGAAGCGCGCATTCGCTTCCTGCGGAAGGGCGGCGGCGACTCGCGGCGCACCCTCGGCGTGCAGGGAAAGCCACGCGAGCGAGCCCACGCGAACGAGGTGAAGCGGAAAGGGCGCCCGGGCGAGCACGGGCTGAAGCAGGCGCTCCAGCGAGGCGCCGAGGGAGTCGAGCCGGTGCCAGCCGTCCTCGCGCTCGAGGATGTCGAGAGTCGTGATCCCCGCCGCCATCGCGACGGGATTGCCGGAGAGCGTGCCGGCTTGGTACGCATCGCCGTCCGGCGCCAGCCGGCTCATGATCTGGCGCGAGCCGCCGAAGGCGCCGACCGGCATGCCGCCCCCGATGACCTTGCCGAAGGTCGCCATGTCGGGAACGATGCCGAGCCGTTCCGCCGCGCCGCCCGGCGCGAGCCGGAATCCGGAGATGACCTCATCGAAGATGAGCAGGGCGCCCCGGCGGCGCGTCTCCTCTCGCAGCGTTTGAAGGAAAGCCTGCCGCTGCAGCAGCAGCCCGTGGTTCGCCGGCACGGGCTCGATGATCACCGCCGCCACCTCCTCGCGCGCGAGAAGCTCGCGAGCGGCGGCTTCGTCGTCGAGCGGCAGCACTCGCGTCGCCGAGACGAAGGCCTCCGGCACCCCGGCGGAGGACGGACGGCCGAACGTCGCGAGCCCCGAGCCCGCCGCGACGAGCAGGTGATCGGCATGGCCGTGGTAGCAGCCGGAGAACTTCACGATGAGGCTGCGCCCGGTCTCGGCGCGCGCCACGCGGATGGCGCTCATCACGGCTTCGGTACCCGAGGACACGAAGCGCACCTGCTCGAGGCCGGGATACGAGCGAACGATGCGGCCGGCGAGCTCTACCTCGCCTGCGCAGGGCGCCCCGAAGGTCATGCCCTTGCGGCAGGCTTCCGTCACGGCGCGCACGACCTGCGGATGCGCATGGCCGAGGATGAGCGGACCCCACGAGCCGACGAAGTCGAGGTAGCGATTGCCGTCGGCGTCGAAGAGGTACGGCCCCTCGCCGCGATCGATGAACAAGGGCGTGCCGCCCACGGCGCGGAAAGCGCGGACCGGCGAGCTCACGCCTCCGGGGATCACGCGGCACGCGCGCTGGTACAGGTCGGCCGAGCGGGAAGCTGTCATGGTGTCTCGGATTTCGGATTCGCTGCGCGATGCAGGCGCGCTTCGCGGAAGAAGGCATCCGTCGCCTCGGCGCTCGCGTGCTCCGCGGCCGCGCGCATGCCGCTCAGCGGCAGATGGGCGAGACGGTGCGCGAGCGTCGCCGCCCATTCGGCAAGACGGGCGCGGCGCGCTTCATCGAGATCCTGCAGCTCTCCTTTGAGAAGCTGGTCCATCTCGGCCGCCGCGATGCGCTCGAACTCCCCGCGCAGCTGCGCGAGCCGGGGACCGATGGCGCGCGCGGCGAGCTCGCTGCGCAATCGGCCGAGCCGCTCGTCGATGGCCGCTCGCACGGGCGCGAGGCGCATCAGATGGGCGATGCGCTCCTCGCGTGCGGTGAGGACCAGCTCGTCCATGCCGACGCGATCGAACCCGGCGGCGCGAGCCGCCGCAGGATCGACGTTCGGCGGCAGGCCGAAGTCCACGACCAGTGGGTGCTTGCCGTTCGACTCGCGGCCACGCTTGTTGAGCTTGGTGAGCGTCGCGCTGTCGAGCACCGGCTCCGCCGTGCCCGTCGCGCACACGAGAGCGGCACAGCCGTCGGGCGGATCGTCGCGAAAGGCCTCGAGCGGCATGGCGTGCGCGGCGATCTCGCTCGCGAGCCGTTGCGCGGCGTCGAGGGAACGATTGACGACCAGCACGGGCAGGCCGCGCTCCTCAAGGCGTGCGCCGCAGCGGCGGGTCATCGGCGAGACGCCGACCAGCGCAACGTACTGCGCGGAGTGCGCGGGCAGGACGTGCGCGATGACGCGATCGGCGGCGAGATCGGCGAGCGAGGGCGCCCGGTGGGACTCCAGCCGGTGAGCGTGGCGTGCCATGGCGAGCGCCTCGCTCATGACGCGGTCGAGGAGAGGCCCCGACGTTTGCGCCGCACGCGCCGCTTGCCAAGCCGCCCGCAGCTGGACGTAGATCTCCTGCTCGCCGGCCTGCGCGGAATCGAGGCCACAGGCGACGAGGAAGAGGTGCTCGATGGCCGCCTCGCCGGTCCAGGTCCTCAAGGCGGCCGAGGCTTCACCGTTGCGAGGCTCCCGCTTGAGCAGCGCGCGGAAGACCTCCGGCCGCATGTCGACCGCCGGCTCGTCGGCGAGGGCGAACGCTACCTCGACGCGGTTGCAGGTGGAAAGATAGACGACCTCGGCTCCGCGCAGGGCAGCGCGAAGCTCGAGCAGGCGCTCCTCCATCCCCTCTCGAGGGACGGCAAATCGGGCAACCTGCTCCGCGCTGGCGTGCCGGTACGAGGCGCCGACGACCCCGATTCCATACATCGGCCCAGCAGACCACGCCCCGGCCGCTCAATTGTCACCGAACCGTCACGGCGGTGACGATTCGGCGGGACGCCTCAGTCTCGTCCGCCGCGCAGGAGGGTCCCGAGCAGAAAGCCGGCGACGACCCCGATCCCGAGGGCCCAGATCGCTGCGCTCTGCGGGCGCCGCTCGACGCGGCCCTGAAGATCCGCGAACCGCGAACGCGCCCAGTCCGTGGCGTTGCGGGCTCCCGAGCGCGCCGTTTCCGCCGCCGAAGACAGATTCTCGCGAACCGAGTCGGCTGCCGAGCTGCCGGCGGACTTGAGATGATCGCGCGCCTTCTGCACTTCCGCTCCTAGCTGCTCTCCATTCGACCCGGGGGGCATGTTGTCGGCCATGGTCGGCTCCTCAGATTCAATCGGAAACGATCCCTCTCCAAACCGACGTAGCAATAACGGTGCCGTGGCGGCATCGCGAAAACTGCGCCGCGCCGATGCGGCATCCGATCATACGCTCATTCGGCGCCGAATCCGCCCGGGCGCTCCGCGGCTCAGCTCAGCGGCAGTGCACGTCCCTCTCGCCGCATGCCACCCAGGCGTGATTGTGATACCACCGATGGTGGGCGCGATCGTAATAGCCCTCGTGCGGCGGTGCGACGACGCACCCCGACACAAACATCATGGCGAGCGCCAGCAAGCAGCTGCTCAAAGAGATTCGTCTCATGATCATCGTGGGACTCCCGATTGAGAACCGATCGGCGCGGCGCTGGCTTTGCGGCGCGCGCATGAGTGCATCATCGCAAGGACCATACCCGGCGCGAACTGGAGCGGCACGATTTTAGCGCGAAAGACGGTAGCCGCTCACCTGTGCGCCGTCCTCCGGGCGCAGCAGGCGAAAGCCCGGTATGGCGAGCAGCGGAAGCAGCGCAGTCAAGAGAAATACCTCGTGAAAGCGGGCTGGAGTCAGCGGGTGCCCGTGCAGATCGAGAATGCCGAGGAGCACCGCGCTGAGCGATACCCCGAAGCTCACGGTGAGCTGCTGCAGCAGGCCGCCGAGGCTCGTCGCGCGGCTCAGCTGCTCCGGCGGCGTATCGGAATAGGACAGGGTGTTTGACGTCATGAACTGAGTCGATCGGCTGAGTCCGAAAAGCAGGACGTAGCCGCCGATCATCCAGCGCGGCGTACTCGGACCGAGCAGCGTGAACCCCGCGAGGACGGCGGAGCCTGCGATGGCGCTGCCGATGAGGACCTTGTCGAAACCGAACGATCGCAGCAACGGCGCGATGAAGAGCCGGACGACGATCGCGCCCCCGCTCCCAATGAAGGTGAGAGAGCCGGAGCCGATGGCGCTCATGCCGAAGCCGACCTGCAGCATCAGGGGCAGCAGGAACGGCGTACCGTTCATGGCGATGCGGCAGAGGCCTCCGGCGAGCGTCCCGACGGCGAACGTTCGCTGCCGGAACAAGCCGAGGTCCACCACCGGCACCGGGGCCCGCCGCGCGTAGCGGCCGAAGGCAACGAGCAGCAACACCGCCGCGACGAACAGCCCCGCGATCTCCACGGCCGGGAGCGTGAGCCGCCCGATGCTCTCCATGCCGACCTGAAGCAGCGCGATGCCGGAGCCGAACATCACGAATCCCGGAAAGTCGAACTGGACCGCCGGATCCCCCGGCACCTCCTCCATGAACCGGACCGCGAGCAGAATGCCGGCAAGCCCGAACGGCACATTCACGTAGAAGATCCACCGCCACGACGAGTATGTCGTGAGGAATCCGCCGACCAGCGGACCGATGATGGGGCCCAGGATCGCGGGGAACGTGACGTAGGTCATCGCCGTCACGAGCTCTCGGCGTGGAAAGCTTCTGAGCAGGATGAGCCGGCCGACCGGCGTCATCATCGCTCCGCCGATTCCCTGCAGCACCCGGGTGACGACCAGCATGGCGAAGCTCTCTGCGATGCCGCAGAGCGCCGATCCCACGGTAAAGATCGCAAGCGCGACGACGAAGATGCGGCGGGTGCCGAACCGATCGGCGAACCAGCCGCTGAGCGGAATGAAGACAGCGAGCGTCAGGACGTAGGCCGTCACCGCGAGATTCAACCGGACCGGCGTCGTCGCGAGACTGCGCGCCATGTCGGGAATCGCCGTGGTGAGGATGGTCGAGTCGAGCTGCTCCATCAGGAACGCGATCGCGACGACCACCGGAATCAGGATGCGGAGCCGGGGATGGCGCTCGGTGACCGATCTCCCTGAATCCAATGCGCTATCCGCTCGTGTCCGCCGGGAAGGTCCGGCCGGTCCCCTTTCCGGGGGATCGGCCGGATGCGGCAGGTCAGACGGTGATATAGCTCTTGCGCTTGATCTTGCGGTGCGCGATCTCGCGCGGATAGATCCCTTGGGTCAACACACCGCGCTCATAAGCGACGCGCGCCGGCGGAATCGGCGTCTCGACCGAAGGTGTCGAGTCCATGATCGCCTGGAATCGCTCGGCCATGCCGGGCTTGAATTCCGGATGGCTGAGAATGAACAGGTCGTTGTGCACGACGCCGTTCAACACGCGCTCGCCCGCCTCGAGCGGGTCCATCGACGGGGACGGCCCGCGCCGCTGGAAGAAGCGTCTCATGCGCTCGGGCATCTGCGCTATCCGCTTCTCGAGGTAAGGATTCTCCTTGCCGCTCGCAGCGTAGTTGTTCGTGTTGACGCCGCCGGGACAGAAGACCCCGGTTCCGATGTTGGTGGATTCGAGCTCGACGCGCAGCGCCTCCATGAGCCCCACGGCGGCGATCTTCGTCGAGGTGTAGATGCCTGCGTTCACGCCCGGCAGCAGGCCGCCCATCGAGGCGGTGGTCACGAAATGGCCGCCCTCGCCGTGCTTGAGCATGTGGGGCAGGCAGACGTGCACGCTGTTGTAGATCGCCGTGAAGTTCACCGCGACGGCGTCATCCCACTCCTTGTAAGTGGCCTTGCTCGCCTCGGTCAAGGTCTTGATGCCGGCGTTGTTCACCACGAGATGCAGCTTCCCGTAGTGCTTGACGACCTCATCGAGCATGCTCTGCCAGCCCTGGCGGTCGGTCACGTCATGCTTGACCGGAAGCACGCCGGGATTGTCGGGCTTGAAGAGCGGCAGCGCGGCCGCGAGCCGATCCGGATTGCGGTAGCCGATCACGACCTTCATGCCGGCCAGCGACGCCGCGCGCGCGATGCCGAGGCCGATACCGTCGGAGGCTGCCGAGATGTAGGCGACCTTTCCTCTCAGATCCTTGAGCGGCGGAGGCTGCGAGTACTTCGGCTCCGGCGCCCCGAAGCCGCCGGCCCTCTGGCCCCCTGCGGGCCTCGCTCCCGCTGGAGCCGGTGTGCCCGCCGGGGCTGCGTTCTGCGCGTTGGCGTAGCGGCTCAATCCAAGGCTGGCGAGGAGGCCGCCGCTGCCGGCGCCGAAGGCCATCCCGGCTCCGAGAAACTGGCGCCGGCCCAGCCGCGCTGCAGCCGAGTCGTCGTGCCTGCCGGCCACTACACGCTTCGCTCGAGTCACTTCTTTCTTGGACATGTGAGGTCTCGATGGTTGAGTGGGTACCCGATCGGTCGCGCCGGTCCGGGTCTCAAAGTGAGGTCGTGAGATAGGACTTGCGCTTCTTGCGCCGGTGCGCGCTCTCTCGCTTGTAGATCCCGCAGTGCAGTACCGGCGCCTCTCCTCTCACGCGCGCCTCGGACGGCGGCGGAATCTCATCGACCGGCTCCGAGTCGAGCATGGCGTCGAAGCGCTTCTGGGTCCCCGGCATGTACTCGGGATGCGTGACGATGAACAGGTCGTTGTGGATGACGCCGTTCAGCACGCGCTTGCCGGCCTCGAGCGGGTCCATGCCCGGCGGAGGCCCACTGCCGAAACGCGGGCGAAATCCCTTCGGCAGCGGATGCGTCTTGCGGTACTCCACGAGGTAGGGATCTTCCTTTCCCGTGCCGAGCCAGTTGTCGGTGTTGACGCCGCCGGGAACGAATGCCGAGGTGCCGACCGTCGTTGTCTCGAGCTCGACGCGCAGCGCCTCGATGAGCCCGACCGCGGCGATCTTCGTTGCCGTGTAGACGCCGAGCGGACCGCCCGGCAGCAGGCCGCTCATCGACGAGGTGACGACGATATGCGAGCCCTCGCCGTGCTCCAGGAAGTGGGGCAGGCAGGTCACGACGCTGTTGAAAGTCGCGGTGTAGTTGACCGCCACCCCGTTGTCCCATTCTTTGTAGTCAACGGTGCTCGCCCGCGCGAAGGTCTTGTCGCCGGCGTTGTTGACGACGAGGTGCAGGCGCCCGTACTTGTCCTTGATCTGCTGCAGCACCTGCGCCCAAGCGTCGCGGTCCGTCACGTCGTGCTTGACGGGGAAGACCCCTGCGTTGCCCTTTTTGAACAGCGGCAATGCGGCCGCGAGGCGCGCCGGGTTGCGATAGCCGATGCAGACCTTCATGCCGGCCAGCGAGGCCGCGCGCGCGATCCCGAGGCCGATGCCGTCGGAGGACGCGGTGATGTAGGCCACCTTGCCCCTCAAGTCGTGGAGCGGCGCCGGCTGGGACACCTTGGGCTCCGGAGGCATGGGTGTCCTCCCCCCGGGCGGGCGGCCGCCGGGGGCCGCCCCTGCTGGGGCCGCGGGCGCTTGTGCGTTGGCATACCGGCTCAGGCCGAGCGCGGCGAGTAAGCCGCCGGCTCCGATACCCGCCCCCTCCGCGAGAAAGCGCCGGCGCTCGAGCGCAAAGCGGTCCAGACCGGGGAAAGCTCCGAGGGGACCGGGGAAAGCTCCGAGGGGCGACTGGGACGTATCCTTCTTGGACATATGAGGCTCTCGGTGTTGGGGCTTCGGGTTGTTGACTTGTCCAAAGGTCGTGCCCTAGGCACGGCCCCGGCGCCGCGGACGCGGGCGCCAGCCGACGCGCAGTATGCCTCAACACGTGGTGGACAGAGTATGGAATTGAGCCGGGCCGCGCTCTTGCATCTCCTCTTCCAGGCATGGTCTGCTTGACGAGCATGGGCTAGGCGCCGGGACTCTCCAAATGCGAACCCTCCAGATCGTTGCCGTCATGCTCGTGGCGGCTCCAATGGTCCTTCCGCTCGGATCGCGACAGCTCGCCTCCGCCCAGCTGGGGGGAACTGCTCAGGCGCAAGCGACGGAACGGGACCACCAGCAGATGATGGGCCAGCTCGGCATCCGCGAGCTGCGGCCGGGTCCGAGCGGTGACGAGAGCGCGCCCAATCACGCGAACTACGACGAGTCGAAGGCCAATCCGTATCCGAACTGGCCCGATCCCCTGGTCATGAAGGACGGGCGCCGGGTCACCTCCGCGAGGATGTGGCGCCGCCTGCGGCGGCCGCAGATCGTCGAGGCCTTCGAAGAGGAGGTCTACGGCCGCATTCCGGCGAACGTCCCCGGGGTCGCCTGGTCGGTCACGGCGTCCGAGGCCGAGCGGATAGGCCGCGTGCCCGTGATGGCGAGCCGAGTGATCGGTCACGTCGACAACTCCGCGGACCCGTCGATCGCAGTCGATATCCCGATGATGGTGATCAAGCCTGCCGTGCATCGGGGCCCCATGCCCGTGCTGATCATGTTCACACTGGGTCCGCCCGCCTTCCCGGCTCCCGTTCCGCCCTCACCCGAGGTTGTCGCCCGGATGAACGCCGCCTTGAAGGACTCTCTCGTCCGTCAGGACCCCTCGCTCGCCGAGTTCTTTCGTACGCATCCCGCCTGGCAGCCCATTGCGACGCCACCGTTCTTCCCGCCGCCACGGCGGCCCGACGACCCGATCCAACAGCTCGTCACGGACGGCTGGGCCGTAGCGCTGATCGACCCCAACAGCATCCAGCCCGACAACGGCGCGGGACTCACGAGCGGCATCATCGGCCTCACCAACCGGGGCGCCCCGCGCAAGCCGGACGATTGGGGCGCGCTGCGTGCCTGGGCATGGGGAGCGAGCCGCGCGTACGACTATCTCGCCAAGGATCCGGACCTCGACTCGAAGCACATCGGGATCGAGGGCGTCTCTCGATACGGCAAGGCGGCGCTGGTCACCCTGGCGTTCGATCAGCGCTTCTACATGGGACTGATCGGCTCATCGGGCGAGGGGGGCGCCGCGCCCTTTCGGCGCAATTTCGGCGAGATGTTGGAGAACCTCACCGGGACCGGCGAGTACCACTGGATGGCGGGCAACTTCCTCAAATACGGCGCCTCCGAGGCGCGCGGCGGCGCCAAGACGGCGGCCGATCTGCCGGTCGAGTCCTCGGAGCTGATCGCGCTCTGCGCTCCGCGCCTGACCTTCATCAGCTACGGGTCACCGAAGGCGGGGGACGCTTTGTGGGTCGACCAGCAGGGTAGCTACATGGCAGCGGTCGCAGCCGGGCCCGTCTTTCGCCTCCTCGGAGCGAAGGACCTCGGCGTGGGAGACGACTACCGCCACGCCGTGATGCCTCCGATCGGGACGGGGCTGCTCGACGGGCAGCTCGCCTGGCGGCAACACGAGAGCGGCCACACCGATGTGCCGAACGTGAAGTACTTCATCGCCTGGGCGGACCGCTGGATGCACCGCTCGCCGGCGGCCCACTGATCGGCAACACAGGCGCGCGGACCCAGCGGCGCTAGGCGCCCGGATCCGGCGGCTCCATGCAGAGGCACATGCGTCCGGCAGCTCAATCGTCGATGGCTTGATAGACCGAGGTTGCGAAGTCCGGGCGGATTCCGGTCGGCGAAGGCCCGAATGCCAGGCGCTGGGTCATGAGAATCGCGATCAGCTGCTCTCTCGGGTCCGAGAACCAGGTGGTGTCGAAGGCGCCGCTCCAGCCGAACTGGCCGGGTGACGTGGCGACGCCGTCGCGCCGGATCACTACCGATACGCCGAATCCCCATCCGCGGCTGTCGAAGTGGCCGGGGAAGAACAGGGCTGCGGCACGTTGATCCGCCGTGAGCTGATCGGTGGTCATCGCCTCGACCGACGGGCGCGAGAGGATGCGCTCGTTACCGTACCGGCCGCCGTTGAGCAGCATCAGCCCAAACGCGTGGTAGTCGTCGATGGTCGACACGAGGCCGCCGCCACCTGCGGGGAATGCCGGCGGACGAGCCCACGCGCTGTTCTTCGGATCGTCGTGCAGCTCGACCGCCCGCGTCTCGGGATTGATGCGATAGCACGCCGCAAGCCTGTCGAGCTTGGCGGATGGCACGCTGAAGCCCGTGTCCTTCATCCCGAGCGGCTCGAACAGGCGCTCCTTGAGAAAGGCGTCGAACGGCTGTCCCGAGGCGCGCGCGATGAGCACGCCCAGTACGTCGGAGCCGGTGTGATACATCCAGCGCTCGCCCGGCTGATACATGAGCGGCAGCGACGCGAGGCGCTTGATCCACTCATCCGGCGTGTGCGGCGGCGCCGGCAGCAAGAAGATCTGCCTGTCCGCGACGGCCTTGCTGATCGGGGAGGCATCCCGCGGATCGAGGAGCATGCCGAATCCCATGCGGAAGGTGAGCAGGTCGCGCACCGTGAGAGGCCGGCGAGCCGGCACGGTCTCCTCAAGCGGACCGTCGATTCGCTTGAGCACTCGGCGGCCCGCGAGCTCGGGCAGCAGCCGATCGACCGGCTCGTCGAGCCGCACCTTGCACTCCTCGACGAGGATCATCGTCGCGACCGCCGTGATGGGCTTGGTCATCGAGGCGATGCGGAAGATCGTATCGCGGCCGATCGGCTCCGTGCCGCCGAACGCCTTCGCGCCGATCGCATCGACGTGGACTTCGCCACGGCGGCTCACCAGCGTGACGACGCCCGGCACTTCGCCCGCCTTGACATAGCCTGCCATCACGTGGTGCAAGCGGCCCAACCGGGCCTTGGACAAACCTGAGCTCATTCCACACTCCCCGATCGAGTCCATGCCGACGATCGGAAGCCTGTCACAGTCTAGCGAGTGAGCTCAAGTGAGCGGCGGCGGCGAGTCGAGGGTGCCGAACGGGCCACGCGCGCCGCGTCCATAGCGTCGGAGAGTCGGGTGAACTACCATCGATCGCGGACCACTTCGTGGGGGAGGGCCGCTTGGCTGAGCGGGTCGAAGAGCTGGCCGACAGGGCTCCAAGGAAGACAGCGGAGCGAGCCGCGTCGGGACCGCCGGCCATCTTGCTCCATGGCGTGACCAAGACGTTCGGCGAGACTCAGGCCGTCGGCGATTTGAACCTCGAAGTCCCGCGCGGCCGCCTGTACGGCCTCATTGGTCCCAACGGCGCCGGCAAGACGACGGCGATTCGCATGATCATGTCGATCTTGCAGCCGGATTGCGGCAGCGTTTCCGTGCTCGGGCACCGCTCCGCGCTGGACGCCAAGGATCGGATCGGCTACCTGCCCGAGGAGCGGGGCCTTTATCGAAAGATGCGAGTGGGCACCTTCCTCGAGTACATGGGCCGGCTGAAGGGGGTGACGGCCTCGATCCTTCCGGAGCGCGTCGGCCACCGCCTCGAACAACTCGGGCTCGAGCAGTATCTGAGCAAACGCTGCGAGGAGCTCTCCAAGGGCACGCAGCAGAAGATCCAGTTCCTCGCCGCGGTGATGCACGACCCCGACCTGCTGATCCTCGATGAGCCGTTCAGCGGCCTCGACCCGGTGAGCACGCTGCAGCTGCGCAAGCTCATCAACATCGAGCACGACCGGGGCGCAACCATCGTGTTCTCGACTCACGTCATGGCGCACGCGGAGGAGCTCTGCGATCACGTCGTGATGATCCACCGCGGCCGCAAGGTGCTGGATGATTCCATCGCCGACATCCGCAGCCGCTACGACCCGCGCACGATCCACCTGCAGCCCTTCCGCGCGGATGCCGACGCAGCGCCGCTGCGCCAGCTGCTCGAGGTCGAGGACATCGTGCGCAACGACGCCGAGCTTCAAATTCGCCTTGCTGCCGGAACGGATCCCGCGGCGGCCCTGGCACGCATCGCATCTGCCATACCCTGCAGCCGCATCGAGCTGGCCCGGCCCACGCTCGAGGAAATCTTCGTTCGCACGGTCTCCGGCGCCGCGGCGGGACGGCCTCGATGAAGAAGTTTCTCTTCGTCGCGTCCCACGAATTCCTCTCGACGGTCGCCACTCGCGGCTTCATCATCGGGTCGCTCGTGACGCCTGCGCTCATGGCGCTGCTCATGTTCGGGCTTCCGAGGCTCATGGGCCAAAGGCAGTTGCACATCGCCGGTGAGGTCGCCGTCATCGATCCAACCGGGGCGGTGGCATCGGCTCTGCAAGACATCGCCGACCCGGTGAAGATCGAGGAGCGCCGGCAACAGCGCGCGCAGCGATCCGCGCAGGGCGCTTATGGCGCAGCCGGCTCGGGCGTCGCATCCGGCCCGGGCTTTGATGCGGCGATCACCGCCATGACGGGCATCTCCGCCATGACGGGTCCGATCCCTCGCATCCGATTCATCAAGCGCACGGACGATCTCGTCCGGGCGAAGAGCTGGCTGGTCCAGCCGGCGCCCCGTGTCCGGCACATGGCGATCGTGGTCGTTCGTCCTGGGACCGCCGCTGCGGCGAGCGGCGTCGACGCGGCGAGTGGCGTCAATACGGCGGGCGGCGTCGATGCGGCGAGTGGCGTCGATGCGGCGCCGGTCTACGATCTTTACGTTCCGGCGAATCTCGACGCGCGGGAGGAAGCGGTGATTCGCGGGATGCTTCGGGATGCCGTCGTGACCGTTCGCGCACGCGCCCACGGACTCGCTTTGGATCAGCTCGATGCACTCTCGCAGGTGCAAGCCGGCCGATCGATCACTGTCGCGCGCGACGGCACCGAGCGTCCCTCGGTCCCCTTGCTCAACGCTCTCCTGCCCCTCGGACTCATCATGCTGATGTTCCTTGGCACGCTCGGCAGCGGCCAGATGCTCCTCACGACGATGGTCGAGGAGAAATCGAGCCGCATCATCGAGGTGCTGCTCGCCGCGGTCTCGCCGCTCGAGCTGCTGGCAGGAAAGATTCTCGGACAGCTCGGTGCGGCCATGGTCGGCATGGGCTTGTACCTGCTCGTCGCATTTGCCGGCCTTTCCACCTTTGCGCTGTTCGGTCTCGTCGATCCCGCTCTGCTGCTGTACCTGTTCTTGATGTTCGTCATCTCCTTCCTCGTCTTCGGGTCCGTGATGGTCGCGATCGGCGCGGCGGTCGAAGACATCCGCGACGCGCAGTCCTTGGGGATGCCCTTCACATTCGGGCTTGGCGCGGTCGTGGCCCTCACCATCGGCATTTCCTTGAATCCCAACTCGGCGCTCTCCACGACGCTGAGCTTCACGCCCATCCTCAATACGTTCGCCATCATGGCGCGGCTCGCGTCGACCTCCCCTCCTCCTTTCTGGCAGGTCTGGCTGTCGATCGCGGTTGGAATCGCGACCGTCATCGCCGCCATCTGGTTCGCGGCGAAGATCTTCCGCATCGGGCTGCTGATGCACGGCAGGCCGCCGAATTTTGCGACGCTGGTGCGCTGGGCCGTGTCGTCGTAGGCATGGCAAGCGGCCGCCGCGTGTTCGGTCAACCTTCAATCCACAGGAGAAATCCATGAAAAGAGCCCTACTCGCGATCGGGATCGGCGCTGTGCTCTGGTGCGGCATGTCGAGCGCCGCGCTCGCCGGCTACGCGGACGATCGGGCCGAGATCGAGAATCTATCCAACCGATACATGGTCGCGGTCGACGCGGGTGACATCGATACGGTCATGGCGACCTGGGCCGACGACGGCGTGCTTGAATGGGCCGGCGGCGTGGAGCGCGGCAAGGCCGCCATTCGCAAAGCGATGTCCAACTTCGGTGGCGCGAGACCCGCCAACCTTCCCAAGGGAGCGACGTCACGCCCACGGACCTACCACATGATCATCAACCACGTGATCGAGGTGCATGGAGACACGGCAACCTCGTACGCCTACTGGTTCAACATCACGAACAACACGCCGCAGAAGGATGTCCAGCTCATCTTCTTCGGGCATTACGAGGACGAGCTCGTCAAGCGCAACGGCCACTGGCTGTTCAAGCTGCGCAAGGTCTACAACGAGTCGCTGCCCAACCGGCTGCTCTTCTATCCCGGCCTGGGTGAGAAGGACCCGCGCAAGCATTGATCGCGGCAGGATCGCGGCTGCGCACCGCCGGGTCCGCGATTCGCAGCCACATGGGCTGCTGCGCTGAGCAGACGCCGCGGCTCGCTCAGGTCTTGCCCAACAGCCAGAAGTTGGGCCCGCGCTCCGCCTGAAGCTTGGCGAGCTGCTCGCGGTGAATCGCGCGCACGCGAGCGGGCGTGATGGCCTCGGACCGATCGACCTCCTCGATGCGAAGGCTGGTCTTGTCCTCGTACAGGTGCTCGCCGACGAGGCGCGCCCGCTCGTCGTACGGCCAGATGAACGCCTGGCGGCTGTAGATGTGATACAGCCTGTCGGCCCGGTCCACCTGATAGCCGATGAGCTTCAGGTCCGCGCCCACCGCGAGCTGATGGAACGTGATCTCATCGCACACGCCCCAGTCCTCGACGGAGAGGCGGTCGTCGGAATGCCAGAGAACGGCCTCGCCGACACTCTTGTAGAACGCGAGCACACCCTCCTTTCCCTCGATGACGGCCGGATTCGCGCCCCAAGTCACGCGGTACACGGGGTGGTCCACCATCATGTCGGGCGCGACGATCTTCTCGTAGTCGCCCGCGCCCTCGAGGTGCACGTGCCGCCAGAAGTTGAGCAGGATGGCCCGATGCAGAGGGTTCGTCGTCTTCTCCAGAAGCTTCGCGGTGGGCTTCATGCAGTCGTATACGGCTTGCTCGAATCGGTTCATCTTGCCTCCGGCCACCGGCGTCCAACTTCCAATATAACAAACCTACGCAATAGGTCGAAACTGCCCGGAACGATACGATAGATCGGCTATCATTACGCATATATCCGATCGGATGTATATTGATTTATATTCGATCGGATATATTATGGATCAGGGGCAAGAACGCGACCGGAGGAGCCGGGCCATGTGGGCGCATTCCGCCGCGGAAGTCGGCAAGATCGTCGCGGCCGCGCGTCGATTCCGCAGGTTGACTCAGAGCGAGCTCGCGCGGGCCATCGGTGCGACTCAAACGTGGGTTTCCGAAGTCGAGCGGGGGAAGGAAACCGCGCAGATCGGAAAGGTGCTGCGCGCCTTGGGCTTTCTCGGCGTGCGGCTACGGACTGGCGTTGCTCCCTGGAACGGCCGCAAGCCCGCCGGTCGTGGGCCGCCACACGTTTCCCTTTCCGAGATCATCGCAGCGCACACCACGTCCAAGCGTCGTCGGAGCGGACGGTGAAACTCACCGTATGCCTGGAGGGACAGGTCGCCGCAGAAATCGACGCGAG
>JASHTA010000196.1 GCA_030040795.1 Gammaproteobacteria bacterium
ACGCGCGACGGGGCGCGGGGTCCAGGGCGCGGCCGGGCGCGGCGCGGCGGTCATGAGCGATCCAGCGGCGAGCGTCCCGGCGCTTCCCGTCATCACGCCGGACTGGCCGGCTCCGCCGGGCGTGCGGGCCGCTTTTACGTTGCGGCAGGGCGGGGTCAGCGCGCCGCCGTTCGATACGCTCAACGTGGGGCCGCACACCGGCGATGCGCCGGAGGCAGTCAGGGAGAACCGCACGCGTGTGCGGCACGCCCTGCAGGTGCCCGCGGAACCCTCATGGCTCGTTCAGGTTCACGGCGCAGAGGTGGTGAGACTCGACGGCGGCGAGCCCCGAGAGGCGGGCCAAGGGAGGTCGCCGCGCGCCATCGACTCGACTCAGCCGGCGATCGAGCCGCCCCGCGCCGAGCAGCCGCTCCGGGCCGATGGCGCTGTCACGTGGTCGCCGAGGCGCGTATGCGTGATCCAGGTGGCCGACTGCATACCCGTGCTGTTCGCTGCGCGGGACGGCAGGGCCGTGGGCGCTGCGCATGCGGGTTGGCGCGGGCTCGCCGCCGGCGTGCTTCAGGCGACGGTGCGAGCGCTGGCCGTGGAGCCCTCGCTGGCCGTGGAGCCCTCCGAGCTTCTCGCCTGGCTGGGGCCCGCTATCGGCCCGGAGCACTTCGAGGTCGGAGACGAGGTGCGCGCGGCCCTGCTCGCCGTGGACCGTGGCACCGGCGTGGCTGGCGAGCGCGACGCGGCATTCGTTCGCAACGCCCGCGGGCGCTGGCAATGTGATCTCTATACGGTGGCGCGCCGCCAGCTCGCCGCGCTCGGCGTCAAGGAGGTGTACGGCGGTGGCTGGTGCACGTATACGGACGCCGCGCGGTTCTTCTCGTACCGGCGTGACGGCCGCTGCGGGCGGATGGCGGCGCTCATCTGGATCGAGTAGGGCGGGGGTAGCATCTTGACAGCAGAATATACTAGCATCATGATGCTTCCCATGACCCGAACGACTGTCACTCTCGACCCGGATGTCGAGCAACTCCTTCGGGATGTCATGCAGCACCGGCGGCAGAGCTTCAAGGAGGCCTTGAACCAGGCCATACGGAGTGGGCTCACGAATCGGCAGCGCGGAGCGCCGGAGCCCCCGTTTGTCGCGCAGACTCATGCGATGGGCGAGCTGCGTTCCGGAATCGACCCGCTGCGTCTCAATCAGATGGTCGACGAGTTGGAGGTCGATGCCTTCATTACATCGACGGCCCGTCTCGCCCGGCGTGAGAAGGGTGCCAGGCGGCCCAGGCAGAGGTGATCGTTCCGGATATCAACCTTCTGCTGTACGCGTGCAATCGCGACAGCCTCTTTCACGAGCGCGCTCGGCAGTGGCTGGAAAAGTGCCTTTCCGGAGAGGAGCCGGTCGGCTTCACCCATCCAGCCCTTTTCGGCTTCCTTCGCATCAGCACGAACGCCCGCGCCTTTCCCCACCCGCTGACTCTCGCTCAGGCTGCGGCGCTCGTCGATCGATGGCTCGAGCGCGGAGTCAGTCAGGTTCTCGATCCGCAGCCCGACTACCACAAGAAGGTCATCGAGTTGCTGGAAAGCGCAGGAGGAACGGCGGGAAATCTTGTGAGCGATGCGCAGATCGGTGCGCTGGCGAAGGCATATCGGGCGGTCGTACACACCTCTGATCGGGATTTCCTCCGCTTCCCCGGCGTCCGCTGCCACTTTCCGCTCGAGTGAGCCGTTCCCTCGCGAGTGTCAGTGGGCGCTCTTGGCATTTGCGTGGTGATCCGAAGACCTCGGACGGCCGTGCCGCACAAAGTCCGCGGCCACACGAAATGGTGCAGCGATCAGCGCCGCATAGAGCCATATGACGTCTGCGAACGCTTCCACGATGAGCGCCTTGATTCGGTCGATCCGGTTGTTCATTGTTTGTCCTCTACGATATCTCTGACGAACAGAGCGATGCTCGTCCCCAGGATGAAAGCGCTCAGGATGCAATCGGTGTAGAACAACCAGACTTCGAGTCGCATCGATAGTCTATACATGTCCGCGGGGAATTTGTGGATTGAATCGAGATAACTCAGGAGGAAAGAGACGAGCCAACCGACGGTGAATACCAACGCAAAGATGATCGCCGTGGCGATGATATGCAGGATCAACGCGCCGAAAGAAACTGCCGACGTCGTATTTCTTCGGTACCAAGCCATCTTGGACCTCCCACTGTTATCCTTGGCTTAAGGGCGCGAAGCCACGCGGCGTGAGGCTATCTCGTCTCCTCGTTGCGGCGAGGACGCGTGGAGGCATAACTCGGCAAACCGGCGAGATAATGGGTAGGAGAGCCGCCATCCGGCCGGAAGGGCCTTGAACGCCAAGGCTGTGCGCCCTACATCTGGGGTTATCGGAGCATTTCGAGGTTCCCATGCGTCAGGACAAGCTCACGAGCAAGTTTCAGGCGGCGCTCGCCGATGCGCAGTCGCTCGCCGTGGGTCGGGACCATCAGCTCCTCGAGCCGGCGCACGTGATGCTCGCGCTGATCGACCAGCAGGGCGGGACGGTGCGGCCGCTGCTCATGAAGGTGGGGGCCAATCTCAACAAGCTCCGCTCGGAGCTGCTCGCGGTGCTGGACGGTCTGCCGACGGTGCAGGGCACGCCGGGCGAGGTCCACATCTCGAACGAGCTCATGCGCCTGCTCAACGTGACGGACAAGCTCGCCCAGCAGCGCGGGGACCAGTTCATCTCGAGCGAGCTCTTCGTCATCGCCGCATTCGAGGATCGGACGCTCGCACGGTTGCTGAAGGATGCCGGTGTCGTGCGCGGAGCGGTGGAGAAAGCCATCGACGAAGTGCGCGGGGGCGAGAAGGTGAACGATCCCAATGCGGAGGAGCAGCGCGGCGCGCTCGAGAAGTACACGATCGACCTCACCGAGCGGGCGGCTTCCGGCAAGCTCGATCCGGTGATCGGCCGGGACGATGAGATCCGCCGCACGATCCAGGTGCTGCAGCGGCGGACCAAGAACAATCCGGTGCTGATCGGAGAGCCCGGCGTCGGCAAGACGGCGATCGCCGAAGGACTCGCGCAACGTATCGTCAACGGCGAGGTGCCCGAGGGCCTGCGCCACAAGCGGATTCTGGCGCTCGACATGGGTGCCCTGATCGCCGGCGCGAAGTTTCGCGGCGAATTCGAGGAGCGCCTGAAAGGCGTGCTCAACGACCTGGCGAAGCAGGAGGGGAGCGTCATCCTGTTCATCGACGAGCTGCACACGGTCGTCGGCGCCGGCCGCGCCGAGGGCTCCATGGATGCGGGCAACATGCTGAAGCCTGCCCTGGCGCGCGGCGAGCTGCACTGCATCGGAGCCACGACGCTCGACGAGTACCGCAAGTACATCGAGAAGGACGCCGCGCTCGAGCGGCGCTTCCAGCGCGTGATGGTCAACGAGCCCTCCGTGGAGGACACCATCGCGATCCTGCGCGGACTGCAGGAGCGCTACGAGGTCCACCACGGCGTCGACATCACGGATCCCGCCATCGTTGCCGCGGCGACACTCTCGCACCGCTACATCGCGGACCGTCAGCTGCCGGACAAGGCGATCGATCTCATCGACGAGGCCGCCGCGCGCATCCGCATGGAGATCGACTCCAAGCCCGAGGCGCTCGACCGGCTCGAGCGGCGCATCATCCAGCTCAAGATCGAGCGGGAAGCGCTCAAGAAGGAGACGGACGAGGCCTCGCGCAGGCGCCTTCAGACGCTCGAGGAGACGCTGCGCAATCTCGAGAAGGAATGTGCCGACCTCGAGGAGGTGTGGAAGTCGGAGAAGGCGACGCTGCAGAGCGCGGCGCAGATCCGCGGGGAGCTGGACCGGGTGCGCACGGAGTTCGATGCGGCCCAGCGCGCGCGCGACCTCGGCCGGATGGCGGAGCTGCAGTACGGCCGGATTCCCGAGCTCGAGAAGCGCCTTGCGCAAGCGACGGCCGCCGAGCAGCAGGAAACGCACCTCGTCCGGAACAAGGTGACGGAGGAGGAGATCGCGGAGGTGGTCTCCAAGTGGACGGGCATCCCGGTCTCGAAGATGCTCGAGGGCGAGAAGGAGAAGCTGCTGCGCATGGAGCGCGAGCTCGAGAAGCGGGTCGTCGGTCAGGACGAGGCGGTGCGCATCGTGTCCGATGCCATCCGGCGCTCGCGCGCGGGGCTGTCGGATCCGCGCCGCCCCAATGGCTCGTTCCTATTCCTCGGGCCGACGGGCGTCGGCAAGACCGAGCTCTGCAAGGCGCTCGCCGACTTTCTCTTCGACACGGAGGATGCCCTCATCCGCATCGACATGTCGGAGTTCATGGAGAAGCACTCCGTCGCGCGTCTGATCGGCGCGCCGCCGGGCTATGTCGGCTATGAGGAGGGAGGTTATCTCACGGAGGCCGTGCGCCGCCGGCCCTACTCGGTCGTCCTGCTCGACGAGGTCGAGAAGGCTCACCAGGACGTGTTCAACGTCCTCTTGCAGGTGCTCGACGACGGGCGCCTC
>JASHTA010000197.1 GCA_030040795.1 Gammaproteobacteria bacterium
GCGCCGGCTTTCCGACCGGGCGCAAGTGGCGCTCGGTGCGCGGCGAGCCCGGTCCACGCCTGATGGCGGTCAACGGCGACGAAGGCGAGCCGGGAACGTTCAAGGACCAATACTTTCTCAACACCGATCCGCACCGCTTCCTCGAGGGCACGCTGATCGGAGCCCACGTGGTCGAGGCGCCGGAGATCTATCTCTACATCCGCGACGAGTATCCGATCTCGCGGCAGATTCTCGCCGATGAGATCGCGAAGCTTCCGCCCGGAGGGCCCAAGATGCACTTGCGCCGGGGAGCGGGCGCCTACATCTGCGGCGAGGAGTCCTCGCTCATGGAATCGATCGAGGGCAAGCGAGGACTGCCGCGCCACAAGCCGCCGTACCCGTTCCAGGTCGGGCTGTTCGGCCGCCCGACGCTCATCAACAACGTCGAGACGCTGTTCTGGGTGCGCGATTTGATCGAGCGCGGCGTGAGCTGGTGGAAGAGCCAAGGCCGCAACGGCCGCTTCGGGCTGCGCTCATATTCGGTGTCCGGGCGCGTGCGGGAGCCGGGAGTGAAGATCGCCCCCGCGGGAGTCACCGTCCAGGAGTTGATCGACGAGTTCTGCGGCGGCATGAGCGAGGGCCATCGATTTGCCGCCTACCTGCCGGGCGGAGCCTCCGGAGGCATCCTTCCGGCCTCGATGAACGACATTCCTCTCGACTTTGGAACGCTCGAGAAATACGGCTGCTTCATCGGCTCGGCCGCCGTGATCGTGATGTCCGACCACGACGACGTGCGCGGCGCGGCGCTCAATCTCATGCGCTTCTTCGAGGATGAGTCCTGCGGCCAGTGCACGCCGTGCCGGGTCGGCACGCAGAAGGCCCGCATGCTGATGGAGCGAGGCGCCTGGGACACCTCGCTCCTCGGCGAGCTCTCCCAGTGTATGCGCGACGCCTCGATCTGCGGCCTGGGGCAGGCCGCGGCCAATCCCGTGACAAGTGTCATCCGATTTTTCCCGGAACTGTTCGCCTCCTCGCAGCGGCTCGCTGTGAAGTAGGCCCGACGGATGGTGAGCGAGCGGATGGTGAGCGACAGATGAGCAGCGACAACTCGAACGGCGGCTCGGCTCGCGGCGAGGCCGCCATCGCCTTCGAGCTGGACGGCAAGCCGGTACAGGCCCGCCCGGGCGAGACCCTTTGGGCGGTCGCGCAGCGCCTCGGCACGCACATCCCGCACCTGTGCCATAAGCCAGCGCCGGATTACCGGCCGGACGGCAACTGCCGCGCGTGCATGGTCGAGATAGAGGGCGAGCGCGTGCTCGCCGCTTCTTGCAAGCGCGTGCCCGTCGCGGGCATGAAGGTCAAGACCGCGTCGGAACGTGCGTCCCAGGCGCGCGCCATGGTGATCGAGCTGCTGCTCGCGGATCAGCCGGCTCGGAGCACCTCGCACGATCCCACCTCGCACTTCTGGAGCCAGGCCGACTTCGTGCATTTGTCGGCCAGCCGGTTCCCCGCCGCCGAGCGCTGGCGCCCGGATGCGAGCCATCCGGCGATGCGAGTCAATCTCGACGCCTGCATCCAGTGCAATCTCTGCGTCCGGGCGTGCCGCGAGGTTCAGGTCAACGACGTGATCGGCATGGCCTACCGCGGCCATGGATCGAAGGTGGTGTTCGACTTCGACGACCCGATGGGCCAGTCGACGTGCGTCGCCTGCGGCGAGTGCGTTCAGGCCTGCCCGACGGGGGCTCTCATGCCAGCCGCCTACCTCGATGAGAAGCAGACTCGCGTCGTCTTTCCGGACCGCGAGGTCAACTCGCTCTGCCCGTACTGCGGAGTCGGATGCCAGGTCTCATACAAGGTAAAGAACGAGAAAGTCATCTATGCCGAGGGACGCGATGGACCTGCGAACCACAACCGCCTGTGCGTGAAGGGGCGATTCGGCTTTGACTACATCCACCACGCGCATCGGCTGACGAAGCCGCTGATCCGCTTGGACCAGGTCCGCAAGGATCCGAACGACCAGGTGGATCCCGCGAATCCCTGGACTCACTTTCGCGAGGCGACGTGGGACGAGGCGCTCGCACGCGCCGCCGGCGGGCTCCAAGCCATTCGCGATGCGAAGGGGGCCAAGGCCCTCGCGGGCTTCGGCTCGGCGAAGGGGTCGAACGAGGAGGCGTACCTCTTCCAGAAGCTCGTGCGCACGGGCTTCGGCTCGAACAACGTCGATCACTGCACGCGGCTCTGCCACGCCTCGTCCGTCGCGGCGCTGATGGAGGGGCTCAATTCGGGCGCCGTGTCCGCGCCGTTCGCGGCCGCGCTCGACGCAGAGGTGATCCTCGTCATCGGCGCGAACCCGACGGTGAATCACCCGGTGGCGGCCACTTTCATCAAGAACGCCGCCAGGAAAAAAGGCGTCAAGTTGATCGTGATGGACCCGCGCCGGCAGGCGCTGTCCCGCCACGCGTACAAGCACCTTGCGTTCAAGCCCGGCTCGGACGTGGCGCTGCTCAACGCTTTGCTGAACGTGATCATCACGGAGAAGCTCCACGACGAGCAGTACATCGCGGCGCACACCGAGAACTTCGAGGCGCTGAAGGCGAGCATCGTCGAGTTCACTCCGGAGAAGATGGCTCCCGTGTGCGGCATCGACGCGGAGACGCTGCGGGAGGTCGCGCGGCTCTACGCGCGCTCCCGCGCTTCGATCATTTTCTGGGGCATGGGGATCAGCCAGCACGTCCATGGCACCGACAACGCGCGCTGTTTGATCGCGCTCGCGCTCGTCACGGGCCAGATCGGACGCAAGGGAACGGGCCTCCACCCGCTGCGCGGGCAGAACAACGTCCAAGGCGCCTCGGACTCGGGCCTCATCCCGATGGTCTACCCGGACTATCAATCGGTCGAGAAGGCCGAGGTGCGCCGGCTCTTCGAGACCTTCTGGGGCCGCAAGCTCGATCCGAAGACCGGCCTCACTGTCGTCGAGATCATGCGCGCGATCCACGCCGGCCAGATTCGCGGGATGTACATCGAAGGCGAGAATCCGGCCATGTCCGACCCGGACCTCAATCATGCGCGCGAAGCCCTCGCCATGCTCGACCATCTCGTCGTGCAGGACCTGTTTCTCACCGAGACGGCCTTTCACGCCGATGTCGTGCTGCCCGCGTCGGCGTTCGCCGAGAAGTCGGGCACCTTTACCAATACCGATCGGCGCGTGCAGATCGGCAATCCGGTGATCGCGCCGCCCGGCGACGCCCGGCAGGACTGGTGGATCATCCAGGAGATCGCGAAGCGCCTGGGGCTCGACTGGAACTACTCCGGGCCGCCCGAGATCTTTGCCGAGATGGCGATGACGATGCCCTCGCTGAAGAACATCACGTGGGAGCGGCTCGTGAGGGAAGGCGCCGTGACCTATCCGGTCGATGGGCCCGATCGGCCCGGCAACGAGATCATCTTCCGCAACGGCTTTCCGACGCCGAGCGGGCGAGGCAAGATCGTGCCGGCTCACATCCGCCCGCCCGATGAGATTCCCGACAAGGAGTACCCCATGGTGCTCTCCACGGGCCGGGTGCTCGAGCACTGGCACACGGGTGCGATGACGCGTCGCGCCGGCGTACTCGACGAGCTCGAGCCGGAAGCCGTCGCCCTTCTCGCACCGCGCGAGCTTTACCGCCTCAATCTTCGGCCCGGCGACAAGCTGCGCCTGGAGACGCGCCGCGGCGCCGTCGAGGTGCATGTTCGCTCCGACCGCGACGTACCGGCCGGCATGATCTTCATGCCGTTCTGCTATGCCGAGGCCGCCGCGAATTTGCTCACCAATCCGGCTCTCGACCCGGCGGGCAAGATCCCCGAATTCAAATTCTGCGCGGCCCGAGTAACGCCGCTGCGAGAGGTGGCGGAGGCAGAGGAAAGCGCTGAGGAGAGCGCCGAGCAAAGCTGATCGGCCGCTCCGGCGCGCGCCGACGCGCTCAGACGCGCCGACCCGCTCAGGGGCGCTGATCCGCTCGGGGGCGCTCGAGCTCGGCCAGCACTTCGCCGAGCGGCGCCGCGCGCGCCCGGACGAGATCCGCGATGGCAGCGATATCGTTGAGGTCCACCACGGGGACGCCCGACCCCGGGAACGGCTGGTCGCTCGCGATGCCAACGATGCGGTTGTCCCCGGGATGCATGGGGCTCTTGCCGACCGCCTGCCTGAAGACTTCCAGCTTCGGATGCCGTTCGGACTTGAACCCCTCGATGAGGACGAGGTCGCACGGTGACAGTTTTCTCAGCAGCTCGGCGAGCGTCGCCTCGGCGCCGGCACCGACCTCGTGCATCTGCACCCATCGCCGGGAGGAAGACACGATGACCTCGCTCGCGCCCGCCTTGCGGTGCTCATACGAGTCCTTGCCGGGCTTGTCGACGTCAAAGGCGTGATGAGCGTGCTTCAGCGTCGCGACGCGCAGGCCCCGGCTTGCGAGCAGCGGGATGAGCTTGATGAGCAGCGTGGTCTTGCCGGATCCGCTCCAGCCGACCACGCCGAGAACGCGCGTGCCGTGCATCGAGGAATAGTACCGTACGCGCGAGGCGCCAAGCACGACGCTCGGTCGGCGCGGGCAGAGCGAATCTGGGGCGGCCCGTGAGCTCGAGTATGGAACGAAGCGCAACGCGTGGATTCGTGGCCGGAGTCGTCATTGCCGGAGGGCGGTCCGTCCGCTTCGGTGGCGAGAAGGCTGCGGCGCTGCTTGCCGGCAGGCCGTTGTTGGTGTGGGCCGTGCGCAGGCTGCAGGGAAGCTGCGGTGCCGTCGCAGTGAATACACGGCCTGCCACGCAGGCCGAGGCCTTGGCGCAAGCCGAGGGTCTGCCGGTGTTGCATGACGCGGCGGGCGATGCGCAGGGCCCGCTGGCGGGCGTGAAAGCCGGGCTCCTGTGGGCGCAGGGGCTCGGCGCCCGCGCGCTGGCGGTCAGTCCCTGCGATGCGCCGCTGCTGCCCGATGACCTCTTCTCGCGCCTGATCGAGGCCGCGGGCTCCGGCGCGGCCCTCGCCGAGACCTCCGACGGTCCTCAGCCGCTTTGCGCGCTGTGGCCCGTGAGCGCTCTGGCGCCTCTCACCGAGGCCCTCGTCGGCGGGGCCCATCCCGCGACTTGGCGCATGCTCGAGAGCATTGGGGCGAAGCGCGTCCGCTTCGACGCTCCGGAAGCGTTCGCCAATCTCAATACTCGTGAGGATCTTCAGGTCATCGCGGCGCGGCTCCAGCGCGACCGCCCGCTCCGCTGATCCGGGCCGGCAGTCACCAGCGATATAGGGCCGCGACGAAGCCCTCGGGATACTCCTCGCGAGGCGGAAGCTCGGCGAAGCCGTCGGTGCCCGTGAGCCCGAGGAAGTCGCCGGGGCCGTTCGGCGGGCGCGGAATCGCCGTGAGCCGGCCGAGCTCGTCATCTCGAACCGACACCGGCACGAAGCGCGTCGTTGCACGGCCGAACTTCACCGGCGAGGCGATCGGAATGCGCACAGGCGCTGTCCGCGCAGCGCCCATGGCCGATGCGAGCGCCGGAACGACGTAGCGCATCAAACAGACGAGTGTGGCCACCGGATTACCCGGCAAGCCGAAGACGGCCTGGCCCCTCGGGCCAACGCCGAACCACATGGGTCTGCCGGGTTGCTGCGCGACGTAGTGGAAGATCTCCCGCACACCGAGGCTTTTCAGGATCTTCGGCACCAGATCGAATTTTCCCTTCGAGATCCCGCCGCTCAGGATGAGCGCATCGCGCTCCGCGAGGTGCAGCGACAGCCGGTCGCGCAGCATGGCCTCATCGTCTGCGATATGGTCGTTGCGGACGCTCTCGAAGCCATGGTCTCGCAATGCCGCGACGATCGCGTAGGCGTTGGAGCGGCGAACTTGGTGCTCGGCGATCGGCTGGCCGGGCTCGACGAGCTCGTCTCCCGTCGAGATGGCGACGAGATTCGGCTGGCGGCTCACACGCACGCTCGCGAGGCCCGCGGAGGCGACGATGGCGATCTCCGGCGCGCCGAGCCGCGTGCCGGCTCTGAGCATCGGCACTCCCGGACGGCTGTCCTCTCCCCGGCGCTGCACGTTGCGGTACGGCTCACCCGCCGCTTCCGATCACAAACTCGCAACGCCGTCCGACGCGTCATATTCCTCGAGCGGAATCACGCAGTCCGAGCCCCGCGGCATGATCGAGCCCGTCATCACCTCGATCGCATGCTCGCCGTGCGCGAGCTGAAGGGCCGGGGTGCCGGCCGCCTGGGTCGCCTGCACGATGAAGCGACGCGCGCCCCGGGCGAACGTGGCGCTGTCGATGGCGATGCCGTCCATGCAGGCCCGATCGAAAGGCGGATTGTCGCGCT
>JASHTA010000198.1 GCA_030040795.1 Gammaproteobacteria bacterium
CGAGCCGGAGACGCCCCGCCTGCCTCTTCCGTCGTCGCGCTGGAGAGCGAGCTGAAGACACTGAGACGCATGCTCGAGACGCAGCTCGCCCAGCTCGCCTGGAAAGACCTCGCGCGCCGCGCGCCGATCCACACCGAGATGCTGCGCGAGCTCACGGAGGTCGGCCTGACTCCCGATGTCGCCGCCGAGATCGTCGCGTCCGTGCCCGCTGAGACGGAGCTCACGAGTGCCCGGAGACTCTCGATCGCTAGCGTCGCGCAGCGGGTGCTCGTGACCGGCGACCGCTGGCTCGAGGAAGGCGGCCGGATCGCTCTCGTCGGACCGACGGGCGTTGGCAAGTCGACGACTCTCGCGAAGCTCGCGGTGCGCTGGGTACTGCTGCATGGCCCGCGCGACCTCGCGATCGTCGCCGGCGATTCGCTCCGCATGGGTGCGCATGGCGAGGTGCAGTCTCTCGGCCAGCTCCTCGGCGCGCCTGTGCATGCCCTCGAGAACTTCAACGAGCTGCCCGAGCTGCTCGCCCGGCTCGGCCGCCGCCGCTTCGTGCTGATCGACACGCCGGGCTCGAGCCAGCGCGACGCGCAGCTTGCGGGCCGTCTCGCCGCGCTCGCGGCGACGGGGCAGCAGATCGAGACCGCGCTCGTACTTGCGGCCAGCACACAGGCCGGTGCCGTGGCCGAAGCGGTCGCGCGCTTCGCGCCCGCGAGCCCGGCGAGCTGCGTGCTCACCAAGGTCGACGAGGCGGCAAGTCTCGGCGGCACGCTCTCCGTGCTCATTCGCTCGCGGCTGCCGATCTCGTACGTGAGCGAGGGGCAGCGGGTGCCGGAGGACCTGAGGCCCGCCCGGGCGCTCGAGCTGGTGACGAGCGCGGTGCAGCTCGCGCGAACGAGCGGCGCTGCAGCCGACGAGGATCTTTTGAAACGACGCTTTGGAGAAGTCGCACATGCCCTCGCGTGAAAACAGCCTCGCAGGCCCCGCCAAGCTTATTGGACTCGCCGGGCCCGTACAGGTCATCGCCGTCACCGGCGGCAAGGGTGGAGTCGGCAAGACGAGCGTCGCCGTCAATCTTGCCGGCGCGCTCGTCGGCTCCGGCCGCCGCGTGGTGCTGCTCGATGGGGATCTGGGGCTCGCCAATGTCGACGTGTTCCTGGGACTGTCCCCTCGCTACACGCTCGCGCACGTGCTCTCGGGCGAGCGCACGCTCGATGAGATCCTGCTCGCGACGCCGCAAGGGTTTCACGTGATCCCCGCAGCCTCCGGCGTCGCGCGCCTCGCGAATCTCGACGCCGCCGCACATCTCGGTCTGGTGCAGGCATTCAGCGGGCTCGCCGCGCGGCTCGACGTCCTCATCATCGACACCGCTGCCGGCATCGCGCACGGTGTGACGCAGTTCTCACAGGCCGCTCAGCACGTACTCGTCGTGATCTGCGACGAGCCGGCGTCGCTCACCGACGCGTATGCCCTGGTGAAGGTGCTGAGCCGCCAGCACGGTGTCTCCCGGTTCCAGGTGCTCGCCAATATGACACGCACGCCCGGCGCCGGAGAGGAGTTGTTCAATCGGTTCGAGCGGGTCACGGGACGATTCCTCGACGTGGTTCTCGACTTCGCGGGCGAGATTCCCGACGACGATTGCTTGAAGCGCTCCATTCGAGGCCAGCGCGCCGTGATCGAGGCTTTTCCGTCAAGTCCCGCGGCGCGGGCATTCAAGAAACTCGCGGCCCGGGCCGATAAATGGCCGGTACCCTCGGGGCCGAGGGGGAACCTCGAGTTCTTCGTCGAGCGGCTGGTTCAGCGACCGCCCGTGCGGCTGGAGGTCGTGCCATGAACGCGGCGGGCGCCTACGCGGCGACCCGCTCCGACGGCACGACCGACGCGCTCGTGACGCGGCACGCAGAGCTGGTGAAGCGCATCGCCTACCATCTTGCCGGGCGTTTGCCGCCGTCGGTGGACGTGGCGGATTTGATTCAGGCCGGGATGCTCGGGCTGCTCGAGGCGGCCGCGAACTACACCGCCAACCGAGGCGCGAGCTTCGAGACTTACGCAGGAATTCGAATTCGGGGAGCGATGATCGATGCGCTGCGCAAACTCGACTGGGCGCCCCGGTCCGTGCATCGCAAGGCGCGGGCGGTGGCGGCCGTGATGCGCGAGATCGAGAAAGAAACGGGCCGCGACGCGCGCGACGTTGAGATCGCCCAGAGGCTCGGCATCTCGCTCGAGGAGTATCACTCGATCGTGCAGGACGCCGCGACCTGCCGTCTCGCGAGCCTCGACGATGTGACGGCCGCGGCGGCGCCGGACTCGGCCGATCCGTTCCGAGAGACCGCCGACGAGGTCTTCCGCGGGGCGCTCGCCCGCGCGATCGACACGCTGCCCGAGAGGGAGAAGCTCGTCATGTCGCTCTATTACAGCGATGAGCTCAACCTCAAGGAGATCGGCGCCGTCCTGAAAGTGACCGAGTCGCGAGTGTGCCAGCTGCACGGCCAGGCACTCATGCGGCTGAAATCGCGCCTCGCCGCCTGGAGCGACTCGCAGGCCGGGGGCGTGCCAAGCGGAAGCGTAGCGCAGGGCGGGAGCGCCGCGCGATGACGAGGAGGCACCACACGTGACCAAAGACATGAAGTTCCTGGTGGTCGATGACTTCTCCACCATGCGCCGCATCATCAAGAATCTGCTGCACGAGCTCGGTTACCAGAACGTCGTGGAAGCGGACGACGGCAACACGGCCCTGCCGATGCTGCAGGCGGGCGGCATCGACTTTCTCATCACGGACTGGAACATGCCCGGCATGCCGGGACTCGACCTGCTGAAGGCGGTCCGGGCCGATGCAACGCTCGGCAAGATGCCCGTGCTGATGTTGACCGCGGAAGCGAAGCGCGAGCAGATCATCGAGGCCGCGCAGGCCGGAGTGAGCGGCTACATCATCAAGCCCTTCACCGCCGAGACGCTGAAGGAGAAGCTCGAGAAGATCCTCAACGGTGCGGCGAAGTGACATGGGCGGCGCGAGCTCCAACTCGGTCAAGACGCAATACGGCGCCCGCATGACGACGCTCGTCGCGGCATTCGAGAGCGGGGACGACGCATCGTTCCTCGCCGTGCTCGATGAACTGCTGCGCACCCGCCGGCCCGACCTGTTCAACGACCTGCGCGATCTCACGGCGAACCTGCACGTGGCGCTCGATCGCTTCCGCCTGGACGCGAGGCTCGCCGACTTTGCCGAAAAGGAGATCCCCGACGCGCGCCAACGCCTCGCTCATGTGGTCAAGCTCACGGGCGATGCGGCGCACCGCACGCTCGACTTGGTCGAGCAGTCCGGACCGCCGGCCGAGCGCACCGCGAAAGCGGCAGAGTCGCTCGGCGGCTCCTGGACGAAGTTCCGCGCACGCACGATCGACCTGAGGGCATTCCACGAGATGCTGAAGCAGATGGACGCGTTTCTGCCGGCCGCGCGCGCGGACTCGGAGCTGATCCGGCGCAACCTGAGCGAGGTGCTGCTCACGCAAGGCTACCAGGACCTCACCGGCCAGATCATTCGCGGCGTCATCGAGCTGGTGCGCGAGCTCGAGACGGCACTGGTCGAGCTCACGCGCCTGTCCGG
>JASHTA010000199.1 GCA_030040795.1 Gammaproteobacteria bacterium
CACGAGCTCCATGAGGTTCTCCACTCGCGCCTCGCCCCGGTCGGCCTTCTCGCGCTTGTGGTGCTCGATCAGGCCGCTCGCCTGCAGCACGTGGTCCACCTGCTCGTGGAGCGGAAGCGTCGAGATCTCGCGCGCGAGACGCTCGATCAGCGCGAGGAACTCCCGCAGTGCGAGCGAGGCCCTGGGTCCGAGCGCGTTGCCCGCGTTGCCCGCGTTGCCCGCGGCGGTGGTGTCGACGGCTGTGGTGGCGACGGCTGAGGCGGCGACGGCTGAGGCGGCGACGGCTGAGGCGGCGACGGCTGAGGCGGCGGCCTCCCACAAGGAGCAGCCCGCGCTTCTCGCGCGCTCGCGGACCAGGTCGACACTCTTCGCGCCGATACCCCGCGCGGGAAGGTTCACGATGCGCTCGAAGGACGGATCGTCGCGGTGATTGGCGATGAGCCGCAGATACGCGAGGGCGTCCTTGATCTCCGCACGCTCGAAGAACCGCAGGCCGCCGTACACCCGGTACGGTACGCGCGCCGAGAGGAAGGCCTCCTCGAAAATTCGGGATTGGGCATTCGAGCGGTACAGGATGGCGATATCCCGACGGCTGCCGCCGCGCTCGGTCCATTCCTCGATCCGCCGCAGGACGAACTCGGCCTCGTCGCGCTCGTTGAAGCCCGCATACAGGCGAATCGGGTCGCCCTGCGCGCCGCTCGTCCAGAGCGTCTTGCCGAGCCGGCCGGAGTTATGCGCGATCAGGGCGTTCGCCCCCTTCAGGATGGTCCCCGTCGAGCGATAGTTCTGCTCGAGCCGGAACAGGGTCGCCTGCGGAAAATCGCGGCGGAACTCCTGGAGGTTCTCGACGCGCGCCCCGCGGAAGCGGTAAATCGATTGATCGTCGTCGCCGACGACGAACGGATAGCCCTCGGAGCCGACGAGCAGCTTGAGCCACGCATACTGGATGGAGTTCGTGTCCTGGAACTCATCCACGAGGACGTGGCGGAACCGACGCCGGTAATGCGCGAGCAGCTCCGGGTGGTCCCGCCACAGCTCGTACGCGCGGAGCAGCAGCTCGGCGAAGTCGGCGACGCCCGCGCGAGCGCAGGCCGCCTCGTACTCCGCGTACACGCGGATCAGCTGGCGGCGCGTTGGATCGTTCCCGTCTTTCAGATCCTTCGGCCTTTTCCCGTCGTCCTTGCGGGCGTTGATGAACCACTGAATCTCGCGCGGGACCCAGCGCGTCTCATCGAGGTTCTGCGCCTTGATGACCTTGCGGATGAGGCGCAGCTGATCCTCCGAATCGAGGATCTGGAAGCTCTGCGGAAGCCCGGCATCGCGCCAGTGCAGGCGCAGCAGCCGGTGCGCGATGCCGTGAAAGGTGCCGATCCAGAGCGGGCTGGCGCCGATGCCGAGCAGCTGCTCGACGCGGCCGCGCATCTCGCCGGCTGCCTTGTTCGTGAACGTGACCGCGAGCACGCCGTGAGGCGATGCGCCCTCCACTTGAACCAGCCAGACGATGCGGTGCGTGAGGACCCGCGTCTTGCCGCTGCCGGCGCCCGCGAGCACCAGAGCGGGCCCGACGGGAGCGGTCACGGCCTGGCGCTGCACCTCGTTGAGCGGCCCGAGAATGGGGGACAAATCCATGGGGCGCGCATTCTATACCAGCCGGTCCCGGCCGGCCGGTTCCCACCCTGCGAACGGAATCAGCGCCGCATGACCGCGTCCTCCGCGACGCGGACCAGCGCGACGATGAGGCTCAGGAGCACCGGGCCGATCACGATGCCGAGCAGGCCGAACACGGCTACTCCGCCGATCGCGCCGACGAAGACGGCAAGCGTGGGGACCGATCCGTGACGCGCGGAGATCATCGGCCGCAGCAGATTCTCGGCGGCGCTGATGATCAGGGCCCAGACGACCAGAAAGATCGCGGCGCGCCAGTGTCCGACGGCCGCGAGGTACAGGATGGCCGGCACGAGAATCACGGCCGTACCGATGACCGGAATGAAGGCGGCGAACACGGCGAACACGCCGAGCACCACCGGCGATGGCAAGCCGGCGAGCGCAAAGCCAACGCCGATCAGCGTTCCCTGGATGACGGCGGTGGCGGCCGTGCCGAACACGACCGCTCGCAGGCCCGTCGACACGCCGTGCACGAGCGTCGCGCGCCGGCTCTCATCGAGGGGAATCAACCGGGTGAGATGCTGGAGGATGGTGCTTCCGTCGCGCAGCAGGAAGAACAGGAGGAACAGCATCAGGAAGAAACCGACGAGCGTTCCGGCAACGCCGAGCATGACCGTGCCGCTCGCGGTCGCCGCCGATTGCAAGGCCGAGCGGGCACCCGTCGTGAGCCATTCCTGGAGCTGGTGCACGGGAACCGGGAGATTGTGACGGATCCAGAGCACCACGGGGCCGATCACCGGGTAGCGCTCGGCGCGGCCGACCGTCGTCGGAAAGGGTACGGTCGAGCTGGTGCGCAGGAACGCGATCAGGCTGCCGACCTGCCGCGCGAAGATCACCGCGACGATCGAAAGAGGCGCGACGATGACGAAGGGGGTGAGCCCCGTCAGGATGCCGGCGGAGAGTCCGGCACGGCCTCTCAGGCGGCGCGAGAGTCGAACGTGCAGCGGGTGCAGCAGAAAGGCGAGCACCGCGGCCCACTCGAGGGCGCCCCAGAACGGATCGAGAATGCGCGCGAGCGCATAGCCGAGGACCACGCAGGTCGCGATGATGAACGCACGGCGATAGAAGCCCGAGTAGTGCTCCACGATGCCCCCATGCTCGCGCTGGCTGCGCAGACTGCCTGCAAGACTAGCCGGATGCGGGCCTGACGGGAATGTCGTTCCGCGGCCGCTCGGTGGAAGCTGCCGCTCGACGAAAGCTGCGGCTCGACGGAATCTGCGCGGTACATTCGGTTTGCCTATCGCCGCGATTCACACATTCGATTGGCCGTCCGGCGCGCCATCGCTCATTGTCCGGCGCCGGGCCGCCAGCGGCGGAGGGGGAAATGAGCAAGAACTCGGGCGTGCGCCGGCGAGGCGCCGCGACGCTGAGCTGTCTCGCGATGGCTGCAGCCTGCTCGCTGAGCGCGGCAGCGCCTCGCACCGGGCCGCACGGCGCCATGGACATGAAAGAGCAGCAGCGGCTGCTCGACACGCTTCACATCGATGGCACCGGTGTGCCGCGAGACGTGGATCCGGTCGCCTGGCGGACGATCTACGTTCCTCGGGACAACTCCCTCACGCCGGCGCGCATTGCGCTCGGACGGAAGCTGTACTTCGATCCCCGCCTGTCGCGCGACGGCACGGTGGCCTGCGCCACGTGCCACGACGTGAGCCGCGGCTTCAGCGATAGCCGGCCGGTCTCCGAGGGCATCGGCGGCCACCTCGGCGCGCGCCGCGCTCCAACGACGCTGAACGCGGCGCTGTTCGAGACCTTGTTCTGGGACGGCCGGGCGCCGTCGCTCGAGGAGCAGGCGAAGCTGCCGATCGTCAATCCGATCGAGATGGGCCAGCCAAACGGAGCCGCCGCGGCTGCGGCCATCGCCGGGGATCCCTCCTATCAATCTCTGTTCCGCAAAGCGTACGGACACGCGCCGAACTACGACGACATCGGCCGCGCCATCGCGAGCTTCGAGCGCACGCTGATCTTTCTCGACTCCCCGTTCGACCGCTTTCTCGCCGGCGACACGCACGCCATCTCCGCCGCCGCGAAGCGCGGATGGGCGCTGTTCAACGGCAAAGCGCGCTGCGCCAGCTGCCATCAGCTCAATCCGTCCAATCCTCTCGGCACGGACAATCGCTTCCACAACATCGGCGTCTCGGCGCACGACAAGAACTTCGAGGCGCTTGCGCGCAAGGGCCTCGCCGCGCTGGGCGAGGGAAGCAACGTGCAGGCTCTCGACCGGCTCGCCCTGACGACCGACCTCTCCGAGCTCGGCCGCTTCATGATCACCCGCAACCGCGCCGACATCGGCGCGTTCAAGACGGAGCAGCTGCGCAACGTCGGCATCACGGGGCCCTACATGCACGACGGGTCGATGCAGACGCTGTGGGACGTGATGGACCACTACAACAAGGGCGGCGAGACCAACGCCTATCTCGACGGAGGCATCGAGCCGCTCGACCTGAGCGAGGACGAGATCAACGATGTGGTCGCCTTTCTCTTCACGCTCACGGACGAGCGCTTCGCGAAGCAGAACGAAGCGGCGTACCGCGCCCAGAAGGCGCGCGCGGCGAAGTCCCGGCCTTTCCGGGACGACGCGCTGGCGCATCGGCAGGTGCTGCCGTTCGAGACTCGCGTGATGGGCCCGGGCGGCCTCAAGTGATGCGGAGCCGGATCGCCATGCAACAGAAGCGCATTCCCCACGTGAAGAGCGTCGAGACCCGCTACAGGGAGGAGCGCGACACGCTGTTCCGCGGGCTCGCGCATCTCGATCGGCGCTCGTTCCTGAAAGTGGCCGCCGGCGCTGCCGGCGCTGCCGCGGCAGCGGGCGTCCAGTACCCGTTCCACAGCTTCCTGCCGGTCAACGTCGCCTATGGCGCCGAAAGCCGGCCGGGGTGGACGTTCGCGTACATCTCGGACTCGCACCTGTACCTCAAGCAGAAGAACGACCGCTTCGTGCGGCAGCTCCTGCGCGCCGTCGATGACGTGAACCATCTCGACCCGCAGCCGGACTTCGTGTTCTACGGAGGCGACCTCGCCCAGCTCGGCCGCAAGGAGCAGCTCGACCTCGGAGGCGAGATCCTGAAGGCCGTCAAGGCGCCCCTGCACATGATGGTGGGCGAGCACGACTGGTTCTACGACCTCGGGGACTACTGGCGCGAGCGGTTCGGCGCCGACCATTACAGCTTCGATCACAAGGGCGTGCACTGCGTGGTGCTGATGAGCGTG
>JASHTA010000200.1 GCA_030040795.1 Gammaproteobacteria bacterium
CGGGGCGGCGGGGCTGCACCCCGCCCACGTGCGCCCGAGCCCCCCGACGCTGCTGCCCCGCGCCGCTGCGTCACATCCTGAACCTGCGCTCGGCGCCTAAGCGCTTCTCGCACGTCCCCCTCGCCGATCTCAAACTCCCCGGCGTTGGCATGGTCCGCGAGCATCTCCGCCAGGGCCTGGAGCGCATCATCGAAGCCGACGCCATCCTGGCTCTACTCGAAAAGAGTCTGCAGGCAACTCAGGATCAGCGGCGCACGTCGTGCAGCCAAGAGGTGCCAAGCCGGATGGTGATGCCTGGCATGGATGTACGCGTCGGTACGCTCTCGAATCTCGGTTTCCATATAGCTTTCACCTTCCGTCGGTCGCTCTCGGCCGAATTCTCCAGCTGATGTCGGAAGGGAGGGTATCCGATGGGCAAGTGGTGATCTATGCGCCAATGCCACCGAATATTTGGCGCAATATTTGATTTATGTGCCGTAAAAGTGATTCGACCAACCGAGGCAGAGCTCGCTCAGCTGGCGAAATCGATGGCTTCGCCAGAAGACCTCGATCGCTTTACGAGCATTGCTCTCGCGGAGCTCGCCGGGCTGCACGACGGAAACATCGCGAGATTCCGGCTGCGGCCATCCGAATTCAAGCAATGGAAGGAAGGATAAATCCTCGGCACTCCCTACCACTCACGCGCTCCTGGGACTCTCCGATTCTCCAGGCTGGCAGTATTTCGAACCGGTGGTCTCCCCCTCCTCGAACAGCCGCCGCGACATGGCCGATCCCCATAAGTCCTCGAAGAAAGTGGGGTGGTGCCGGCTATCTGATTCGAACAGATGACGAACGGTTTAGTCCGTAGCTCCTCGACAATCCAGTCGCCATGAGCTGCGCAAAACGCTTCCAGCTCCCGCTGGACGTAAATCGGCAAGCGTGAACGTGACGCATTCAGAAAGGACTTATGGGGATCGGCCATGTCGCGGCGGCTGTTCGAGGAGGGGGAGACCACCGGTTCAAAATACCGCCCGCCTGGAGAATCGGAGAGTCCCAGGAGCGCGTGAGTGGTAGGGAGTGCCGAGGATTTATCCTTCCTTCCATTGCTTGAATTCGGATGGCCGCAGCCGGAATCTCGCAATGTTCCCGTCGTGCAGCCCGGCGAGCTCCGCGAGAGCAATGCTCGTAAAGCGATCGAGGTCTTCTGGCGAAACCATCGATTTCGCCAGCTGAGCGAGCTCTGCCTCGGTTGGTCGAATCTTTTCACGCACGGCATGGCGCGCGACTTCGGAGATCTCGCTGCGATACTTGAGGCGGAAGGCATCGGGCTCCGGAAGCGAGTCGCGTGCGGTCTTGTATCTGCGTACCGAGCGTGGCACCGGCTGTTACTCACTGAAACGATCGGCACATTCATCATTCTCATGCGCTATGTAGAGGCGGGAGGGCTTGTCGCTCCGGTCAATGGAACGGTCCTCGCCTCGAGCCTGTTGTCGCTCGTGCCGCTCCTGGTTCTGCTGGCTGCGCTCTGCGCCGACGAGTGGGTGGCGCGCGGTGCACGGCCTCTTTGCGCCTACTCGGTCTGTCTGCTCACGGCAGCCTGCTGCGGCGCGACGATTCAATCGGCGCAGGAGGCTTGGCTCAGAGCTCACCTCCTCTCGCATTCCCCAGGTTTCGTGCTGCATACCTGGAGCACGCTGGCGTTCGACGTTATCGATATCTTGACGGCAGGTTTCGTGGTCATGTTCGTTTTCCACGCGCGACGCAGCGTCGTGCGTATCCTCGATCGATTGCGCACCGCCGAGCTCACTCGTGTGCGGCTCGAGCGCAGCTTGATCAACTCGCACCTCGAGTCAGCGCAAGCGCAGGTGGACTCTGCCTCCATGCTCACCTTTCTGGAGGAGATCGGGCGGCTGTACCACACGGCACCACAGGATGCAGAGGCCAAGCTCGATCGATTCGTCGAGACTTTGCAATCGCGCCGCACGGCTCTGCGAATGTAGTGTCATCGCCGAAGCGGTTTTAAACCGGTGGTCGGGGGTTCAAGTCCCTCAGCCGGCAATCCCATCGGATTCACCCGTTCCGGGATCAAGTCTCTTTATCAAACGCGTGTACGCGGTTGCGGCAGATCTCCAGCATGTCCGCTACAACGTTGTTGGCATCAAAGGTTCGCGCGATCCGGTCGGGTAGAGCGATCCGGTCGACGGCCGCCTTCATCGCATGCAGCATGCCGTCTATGGCGACATCGGCCTCGGCGGTCTTCAATCCTGCATTGGCCGCGAGCACCCGGAAATCCACGCGGCGGAGGTTGTTATCCCTGCCGTTCAATTTCAGTGCCATTCGATCGTGCTTGAGGGTGGGAAATGCCCGCGTCGTTACGGCGTCATACAGCGGCGCCATGCGGACGCTGCGGAAGGTATGCCCGTTCGGTTCCGCGATCTTCAGGAGCGCCATGTTCTTGAGATGCATGTCACCGTCTGCGATGAGCCACGCGAAGAGGGCGCGTTTGATCACGGTGAAAATATCGCTCCCGGGATCGGTCGAGAGTGGGCGGACGGCGCGCGCGACTCTCTCCATCGTTCCGTCGTACTTCGCGTCCGGCGACAAGTCGAGCACGGAGCAGAGATCTTCGAGGGCCAGCATCCTTCTGTCATCCATGCTCTCGCGGATGTCGAAGCGCTCGACGAGAAGGGCCGGCGGCATGGCGTCTGGCATCGTGATCAGTGCCACGGCGGGCGCAGCTAGCTCCGCAGAGCGGCCTAGCATCATGGCTGTCCACTCAACCAGCGGGAGATTTTCGTAGCCGCTCGTGCCTGCGGGCTTGAGGATGTGCGTGAAGGGCTTGCCAATACTGGGCGACACGGTGCCGTTTGCTTCGAGGAACATAGGCGCCTTGATCTGGACGCCGGAGAGTCTCGGTGTATCGGCGTTCGCGTAGATACGCGCCAGGTTCTTCTCGAAGCTCGCTTCAATATCCGTCCGACCCGGTCCGCCGTAGCGGCCCGTAAATACGCCGCGATCGCTGAATCGCTCGAGTCGCGTGAGAAGAGTGTCCGCCGGAAGCGCAGCCAGCTCCGCTTCGCTCTCCGCGATGGTGATGTTTGACATGTAGCGCTTGCCGGACCGCAGCGAGGTACGCTCGTCCTTATCGTTGAGGATCTCTTCGAGCCAGCCCTCGGGCAACAGCGAGACGATGAAGGGCGGCAGTTTTCCAGGGGTCGTTTGGCGGATGAGCGGCGGTCCGGCGGAACCTGCGGGCTTCCACCGCCATTCGAACCCGTCATGGGTGAGGTGCCCGATCGGGGTGCCATGCCAGGCGACGATCAGGTCGAGCGCGGCCTCGTTTTTCGCCGTCGCGGCGACGGGCTGTTGCATGAGATAGCGCTCGGCTGACTCGCCTTCGCGGTACCACTGATTTTCGCGGGCAAGCGCCCAGGTCGCATCAGCGGCGCCGCGAGGGCTTCGATATTCCTCAATGAGGCGCGACGCAATCGCCGCGCGCATGCTCATGTCGATGGATGCCGCGTGCTCGCTGCGCAAGCGGAAGGCCTCGAGAAAGCGCTGGCGTATGGAGGAAACCGGAACGCGAATTTCGCCCAGGCCGTCGCCGACGACGGCCTCCCCGAGGGAAGGATGCGCAGGGGCTTCGTTCTGGACGATCTCCAGGGACCGCAGGCGCGTGCGTTGGATCCGGCGTCCGCTGAGGTAAAGACGGCCGTCCGACGTCGGCCCAAGCAGAACGGCGCTCGCCGCAGAGAGGTACGCGTTCGGATACAGGTAGCGGGCGATCCGGACAGCGTGCCTGCGAACGAGCTCGTCGGCGTTGTCCTCGGCATCCACGTAGATGCCACGCATGAGTTGGAGGAGCTTGCCTGCCTCGGCCTGATAGTGGGCCTTGGCTTTGTCTAGAGACTCGCCGACAAGGTGAAGAGCCATCGCTAAGTCTTTAACTTTATCGTATCTCAGATACGGTAAAGTTATAAATCATGGCGGGGTTCGCAGTCAAGAGGCCGGATGGTCTACTTCCAACCGAATACGGATTCCCCGCTGGCCGGGGGGTCGAGCGTCGATCGGAAAATAAACTAGAAAGGGGGGGCGAACTACCGAAAAAAGGCCGTCTATATGTATAAGAGTTCGATGGCCTCTGGCAGCCCATGACGCGTGTCTAACGGATCGATTCTTATCGGTTGGCGAAACCGCTGGAACAAGAGCCTGCTCAGGTTTCTGGGCAGGCGTGTGCGCGCAGCCGTCGATATCGAAGACTTGGCGCAGGAGACCTATCTGAGGCTGCTCCGGGCTCCGGATCTCCCCGAAGTGCGCAACCCGGAAGGCTACCTCTTGGGCATTGCCAGACACGTTGTCGCCGAGTGGCGCGACCATCAACCGCGGGAGGATCCCCTGACACTACCCGATGAGGAGGAGCCCTGCCGGGATGTCTGCGAATGTGAATTGGATTCAGATATTTCGCAATTACAGCTGGAAGAGATATTGAGTAGCTTTTCGGCCGTGACGCGCGCGGTGTTGCTGCTGCGCTTTCGTGACGAGTTTACGCACAAGGAAATCGCCGATCGATTGTCTTTGACCGAGCGCCAAGTGCGCCGGCACCTGGCGCGAGGCTATGAGCGTCTGCGCCAGATCCTGGAAGGTTGAACGGAGTCAACAGTGAGCACAGAACGCATGAGCGAAGTTGACCCGACAGTACCCATCAGCGAGCAAGCTGCACAGTGGTGCATCCTTTTCCGGGGTGGAAACGCTACGCGTGCCGACAAGAAGGCCTTTGGCGACTGGGTTTCCCGCTCGCCGGAGCGCATCGAAGCGTATATCCAAGCTGCACGCTTGATGAGAGCCCTGACGTCCAAAAAAATACGCTGGCCCGACACTCCGGTCGAGATTCTGGTGCGCGAGGCGGCAGAAACGCCGGCAGACATCGTGTCGCTTTTCCCATCCGATGCGGTACCTGCCAAGCGGACAGCGCATCTAAGCGGGGGTAAGCCGCTCCCCTTGATGTTTGCCACGGCGGCCGGCACGTTGCTCGTGGTCCTTGTCTGCGCCTGGGCATTTCTAACGGGCCCGCAGCGCTATACCACCGCCATTGGCGAGCAGCGCAGCATCGTGCTCGGCGATGGCTCTGTAGTGACCCTCAACACCTCCTCGGACATCGAAGTGAAGCTCGCGAAAACTCGCAGGACCATCAAGCTCGTAGCGGGTGAAGCGTTATTCCAGGTCGCACACGATAAGACGCGGCCCTTCTACGTGGTTGCGGGGAATACCACGGTCCGCGCCGTCGGTACGCAATTCGACGTCGACCGTCGCGCGGGCAGCACAACGGTCACCGTCGTGGAAGGCAAGGTCTCCGTAGTGAGCACCGCGGAAAACCCGGGAGATCAAAATCCGGAGATCGACGCCCCGATTCCAGTATCCGCCGGTGAAGAACTGATTCTTCGCCCGCGGGCTCGCCCCCGCACCACGCCAGCCAACGTGGCCGTCGCGACTGCCTGGACTCAACGCCGCCTGGTGTTCGAGCGCCGCCCTCTGGGCGAGGTCGCAGCCGAATTCAACCGCTACAACCGCCAGAAAATCTATATCGAGAGCGCGAAGCTCGGCAGTCAGGAAGTGACCGGCATGTTCCAGGCCGATGATCCGGATTCCTTCTTGGATTTCATCGCCAAGATCCCAGGCGTCAAAATCGAGCGGCAATCTGACTCTATTGAAGTCGAGTCGGTGAACTGACGCTCCATCAGCCTCAAGCTGCTTGGGCCGGGACTGCCGGCGCGAAGCGCCGAATCCTCATCTTCCCGAGGAGAAGGCTTGGGATGAGGATGGCCAAGGCTCTCCGCCCGCCTCCAGCCGTCGGGCCGTCTCAATTCGCGGCGCGAATCCAACGTGAGAAACATTTCACCGAGGGGGGTCCAAGTTGGGAAGAAAAGCGCACTAGTAGTTCATAGGGACAAGGATTCTAGGCACGGACGTCCTTTCGGGCTCTGACAAGTATCAGTCGAGGGGGGATGCTCAATGAGCCGTTGGAAAGCTCTGGCACTGGTCGCGCTGATGATTCTGGGCGTGCCGGCGCTCGCCGCGCCTGCCCACAGCAGCGATCCTGTCAAATACGACTTGAAGATCGACAAACAGTCGCTCAGCTCTGCGCTCCAGGAGTTCGCGGCGCAGTCGGGCGTGCAGATCATATTCTTCGCAAAGGTCACTGACGGGCATGAAGCGCCGGCGCTCAAAGGGAAGTACACCGCCGCTGAGGCGGTTGCGCGCCTGCTCGATGACTCCGATCTGACGTTTGAGCAACTGAATCCGAAGACCATTGAAGTGCAGCCCAAGGCCGCCGCGAGCGACCTCAAGAGGACCGTCAGGTCATCCTTCCTCGGGACGGGGGACGTCCTCAGTACAGCCCAGTCGGACTCCCCTGCACCCAAGGACCCTGGTCCTGCGGCGCAGGACTCCGGCCCATCGAGCGCCGAGCAGCCAACGGTGGGATCCGCCGGGACGCCAACGGCCGAAGCTCCGCTGAGCGAAGTCGTGGTGACGGGAACTCTCATCCGCGGAGTCGCTCCGGTAGGCTCAAACCTCATCACCATCGATCAGGC
>JASHTA010000201.1 GCA_030040795.1 Gammaproteobacteria bacterium
ACCATTCGAGGTGAGACCGATCGACTCGACCGGGCGCTCCATGGACGCATCGCCGAGCTCGCGCGCGATCGGCAGGCGCTCGCCCGCCTCGCAGCGGATCTCACGACCACGCGCGGTGAGTTCGCTGCGAGCCGCAAACAGGCGTCGGCCGCGAACCGCCTCGAGACTCGCCTCGTCGCCTCGCGCCGGACGCTCAATTCCGAGGTAGAGAGCCTGCTCGCGGCGCAGCGCCGCCTGCCCGAGCTGCAGGCGCTCGGCGGCATCCCGATCGACAGCGACTACGTGATTTTCCTGGTCGATACTTCCTCGAGCATGACGGACGACCATTGGGCCGCGGCGACGGAAGTGCTTCGGGAGCTCCTCGACCTGTATCCGCACCTCAAGGGTGTGCAGATCCTGAGCGACCGCGGTATGCCCATGTTCTCCGGCACTTACGGAAAATGGCTGACGGACAGTCCTGCGCTTCGCAGCCGGATGATCACGCGCATGAGGAGCTGGAGCGCCTACAGCGAGTCGAATCCCGTTACCGGCATCCGGTCCGCGATTCGAACGTATTGGTCGCCGGGCCGCCGCATCAGCCTTTATGTGCTCGGCGACGAGTTCACGGGCGCTTCCATGCAGCAGGCGCTCGATGACGTGAGCGCCGTCAACAAAGCGGATGCGAGCGGCCACCGCCTCGTGCGCATCCACGCCGTGGGCTTTTTCGAGCTGGCGGGATTTCCTCCGTATACGAGCATTCGCTACTCGGCGCTGATGCGGCTCATGTGCGAGCAGAACGGCGGCACGTTCGTCGGCCTGCGCTAGCGCGCGTACGCGCACACCCCCCGGCGCGGCGCGCTGGCGCCACATCCATGCGGCCCGCTGGCGCCACAGCCATGCGGCCCGCTCATACCCCGGGGCGGCGCGAGGTGCTAAGCTTGACCGGCACTTGCCAGGCCGAGAACTCGAAGAACCGTGGGCCGCACGTCGATGGGAGAACCCGAGGCCAAGGTCGCTCTGCTCGCGGGCGCAAGCGGACTGACCGGCAACCATCTGCTCGGCGCGCTGCTCGAGGCGCCGGAGTTCGCTCGCGTCTATGCGGTGACTCGCCGGCCCCTCGGCCGCGAGCACTCGAGGCTCGCGAACCGCATCGCTCAGTTCGATCGGCTGGAGGCGCAGCTGAAGGGCGTGACCTGCCACACGGCCTTCTGCTGCCTCGGCACCTCGCTGCGGGCGGCGGGCTCGGAGGAGGCGTGCCGGCGAGTGGAGCTCGGATACGTTCTGTCGTTCGCCCGCGCCGCGAAGGCGGCGCACGCACAGCGCTTCGTCTTCCTGTCGTGCGCGGGGTCCGGCTCCGAGACCCGTGACGCCTATCGGCATATAAAAGGAGAGGCCGAACGGTCGCTCGAGGCACTCGGGTTCGACGCGCTCGACATCTTGCAGCCCGGACCGCTGATCGGCTTGCGGCGCGAGATACGCCCGATCGAGCTCCTGCGGTGGCTCACCGTGCCGGTGATGAGCCTGTTTCAACTGGGTGCGAGAGAGTTGTATCGAGGAATCTCGGCTCGCACGGTTGCGGCGGCCATGCTCGGCGCGGCGCGTTCCGGACGTCGTGGCGTCTATCGCTATACTTATTCCGGAATCCACGCGCTCGCGCAGTCGAAATTCCGCGAGCGCCCAGCGCGAGCTGACGTCGTAACCTCGAAGTCCGGTCAGCCTCGCACCTGACGCTTGCGAGCTTGCGCTCGTCCGACCTGCGAGCCGCCCGTGCGGCGCGAGCGTGGACCTCGCGAGCGCGGAAGCATAACGTGAACGAGTTAATATCCCGCGCCGCCGCCTCATGCGAGATTCGCGGCCCCGACGATTCCGATGAACGGCCGCTTGCCGTCCGGAGTCACCCTTACAACGGCTCGGAGCGTCCAGGAACTCATCGACATGGTGCGGACGGCATTGTCGAGCCGCATGGGCCGGCGTATCGCGGCGGCTCTGGTTCTTTGCTCCGCATTGCCCCTTGCGGCGTTTGCGTTCGCGACCGGACGGCTGGAGCTCTCGACCGCTCACGCCTTGCTCGCGGCCGCACTGCTGGCGACGGCTTGCGTGTGGGCCTCGGCGCTTCACTTGGTGCGGCGCTATGTGCCGGCTCTCGGCGCGGCCCGCGCGGCCATCGCGGCCTTGCAGGAGCGCCGCCTTACGGTACTGAGGAGTGTCGGCGACGACGAGCCCCGGGCACTGCTCGAGGCTCTCGCGGCCTGCGCCACGAGCCTCCAGGAGCAGTTCCGTGTCCTCGAGACGCTGGGCGAGATCGACCGGTTGCTGCTCGAGTCGGCGGCGCTCGAGCACGTGCTCGACGCGCTGCTGTCCCGGGTGCAGACGCTGACGCACTGCCATTGCGTGAGCATCACGCTGCGGGACGGCGATGCGCCGGGGCGCGGGCGCGTTTACATGGCGGCGGCGGCGCTCAACGACCTGCCCGTCAGCCGTGTCGCGCTCGACGGCGGCATGCTCGCGACGCTCGCCATCGAGCCGAAGGGCCTCACGATCGCGCGATGCGAGGAGGCGCGCCACAGCTTCCTCGAGCCGCTGAAGGACACCGGAGCCGATGTATTCTGGGTCTGGCCGGTCATCGTCTCCGGCCGCGTGGAGGCCATTCTCGCGGTAGGCTTCACGGAAGCATCCGCTGCCGGGTCGCGCTCGACTCGTTGCGGAGGCGAGCTCGCCACGCGGCTTGCCGCCGCGCTCTCGAGGAATGCGCGGGATGAGCGGCTTTATCGTCAAGCTCATTACGATCCGCTCACCGCGCTGCCGAACCGGCTGCTGTTCCGCGAGCGCCTGTCCGAGGAGATTGCGAACTCCGCGCCGGGGATGGCGCGCGGCGCGCTCCTGTACATCGATCTCGATCACTTCAAGCGGGTCAACGACAGTTTCGGGCACGGCGTGGGGGATCAGCTCCTGACTGTCGTCGCTCAGCGGCTGCGCGCCTGCGTGAAGGAGGGCGATCTGGTCGCCCGGCTCGGCGGGGACGAGTTCACGATCGTTCTGCGCGCAGTGAGCGATGCCGCCGGGGTCGGTGCGGTCGCGGAGCGGGTGGCCGAGACCCTGCAGCTTCCGGTGCGCATCGGGGAGAGCGAGCATCGGATCTCCGCGAGCATCGGCGTGACGCTCTTTCCCGACGACGG
>JASHTA010000202.1 GCA_030040795.1 Gammaproteobacteria bacterium
CGACTGCTCGATGATGCCGAGCAGATCGAACTCGATCTGCTCCACCGCCATCTCGCCGGCCTCGATCTTGGAGAAGTCGAGCACGTCGTTCAGCACGGCGAGCAAGGACTCGCCGCTCGAGCGCGCGATCTCCGCGAACTCCCGCTGGTCGTCGTTGAGCGGCGTGTCGAGCAAGAGCGCCGTCATTCCGATCACGCCGTTGAGCGGCGTGCGGATCTCGTGGCTCATATTGGCGAGGAATTCGCTCTTGGCCTTGTTCGCCGCCTCCGCCGCCTCCTTGGCGATGCGCAACTGCTCCTGGGCGAGCTTGCTTTGCGTCACGTCGGCGATGTAGCCATCCCACACCGTGCTGCCATCCTCGGTCCGGCGGCCGACGGCGTCGCCCTCGACCCAGCCGATCTCGCCGTTCGGCCTCACGACCCTGTGCTCGATATGCCAAGCGCTGCGCGTCACCCGCGCGCGATCGACGGAGGCGCCGAGAGCCTCGCGGTCGTCGGGATGTGCGATGTCCATGAGCCTCACCGAGTTGCTCGTGAGCTCCTCGGCAGTGCGGCCATACGCGGAGCGGGCGCCGGGACTCGCGTAGAGGAACTCGCCCTTGCCGCTGCGCGTGAGCCGCCACTGAAAGATCATGCCCGGCACGTTCGCCGCGATCACGGCGAGCCGCTCGCTTGCGAGCCTGCGCTGCTCCTCGGCGACCTTGTGCTCGGTCACGTCGGTCTGAATGCACACCCATCCGCGCAACGTCCCCTGCGGGTCGAACAGCGGCTGCGCGTCGGTGTCGAGCCACCATTCGCGTCCGTCGCGGCTGCGGACGCGAATCTCGAATCTGACCCCGTGGACGTTCGCGAACGACTCGCGCACGCGCCGGACGGTCTCGGCGTTCGTGCCCTCGAAGTACAGGAGGTCGCTCGTCTTTTTGCCGACGACCTCGGCCGCGGTGTAGCCCGTCATCCGCGTGAAGCTGTCGTTCACCCAGACGAGCCGCCGCTCCGCATCGCTGATCGTCACGCCGTAGCCCGTGACGCGGGTCGAGAGCGCGAGCCAGTCGGCGGCCGTCCGCGGGACGATCTTCCCGCGAGGCGGTCCGGCGCGCGCCCTGAGCAGTATCCAAGCCCACGGGGCGGCGATGAGCGCAGCGAGCGCGGCGAGCGCGAGCGACTCTGCAAGGCTCACGGCGGACCTCGCAGTCCGGCAGCCGGACCGAGCAGTGTGCTCAATGCCGGGAGGCTCTGTGCAGGGGGTGAGCCGAGCTGACTCTCCGGTTTCACGGCGCGAACCGTAACCCTTCTCGTCCGCAGTCGAAGTGAACTACTCGCGACTTTATGTAAGCGTCGGCATGTTGCGCCGCAACAAGAGGGTCGCCGGCAGCGCCCATTCGGGAGGCCCGGCGGGTCGGCGCGATTCGCGCCGCGCGACGTTCAGCGTTTGCTCAGCCGGCTGGCGGGCTCGGCGGCCTTGGCCTGATGGCTCGGAGCGTGTCGCGACGCTCGAGAAACAGACTCCGCAGCGACTGCGGTTTGCGTCCCGTCAACCTTTCAACGTCGTTCGAGAGCACCTCGAGGAAGCCCTCGCGGATCGCGCGCTCGAAAGAGACCATATCGTTGCTGGACCACGGGACACGATTGACGACGTGATCGTCCACGGCCTCGCGGGGAACGCCGAGCGCATCGAACATTTTGTACATTCCCTCGTCGTCGACGACGGTGTACTCGACGGGCTTGCCACTCATCTCTGCGGCAAGAGCGGCCACTTGGCGGAAGGAGAGCAATTCGGGGCCGGTAATGTCGTAGGTCTTGTTCTCGTGGCCGGCGGTGGTGAGTACCGCCACGGCGCTCGCCACGCAGTCCCGCCGTGTGACGAACCCGATCTTTCCCTCGCGAGCGCTCGCGAACCAGCGCCCGCTCTCGATCGCGAGCGGCGCGGCGACTTCCACCATGGCATCCGCGTATTGGCTGTCGCGCATCGCGGTCCAGGCGAGTCCGCTGCGGCGGAGCATCTCCTCGGTCGCGCCGTGCTCTTTTGCGACGAGCGCGGGGTTCGCCGCTCCGGCGTTGACGAACGAGGTATAGACGATGTGGCGGACACCTGCCTGCGCCGCCGCGCGAATGGCGTTGCCGTGCTGCGGCAGCCGCTTCCCCACGCGGCCGGTGCTGATCATGAGCAGCTTCTCGCCGCCTGCGAACGTCGATACGAGCGAGGCGGGATCGTCGAAATCGCCGTGCCGCACGATCGCCCCTCGTGCGGCGAGCTCGGCGAGCTTCTCCGGCCGCCGGCTCATCAGGATGAGATCGCCCGCGGGCACACGCTCGAGAAGCCCCGAGACGGCGAGACGGCCGTAATTTCCCGAGGCGCCGCTGACGATCACCTTCATTGGCGCGCCGGGGGCTAGGACGGAGTCTCCGAGAGGGGAGCGGCGATCTCCGGCGCGATTTCCGGCGCCTCCTGCTCCGGAAGAGCCGGCTCGAGGTCCAGGGTCTCCTCGAGCAGGTCCGCGCGCTCGAATGCCGGCCTTGCGGTCGCGCGGCCGAGCGCGACGCTCAGCGCATGCCGCAGGGTACCGTAGTGCTCGTGTATACCGCTCGACCTCCAGGTCACAAAACCGTCGGGCCTCACCAGAATGGCGCCGTCGGCCGCGATTCCGTGGCGTTCCGCCCAGCTGCCCTCCGGATCCATCACATCCGTCGAGACGTGCAGCGAGGAAAGCGGGACGGTGTATTCCTTTTTGAGCCGCTCGGCGGCATCGATCCAGGCGCGGCCGCGGGGCGCTGCGATAAGGAGGAAATCGCCTCCGATGAAGTCGAGCACCGAGGTCGGCTTTCCATTCCGGACGAGAGGCACGAAGGGAACGCGCGTGCCGGGACGTCCATTGAGCGTTGCCGGATCCTCACAGGCTTGGTCGTTGTCGGGCTCCTCCGTGAGCAGGCAGCCCGACCGATAGCGGTATCCGAACGCGACGCCGAGCGCGAAGCGCTCGTCCGGTCCAGGGGCGCCGTTCATCTTGTCCGGACGCATGCGTTGAAAATATTTCCCGGTCTGGTGCGCGATGGTGATCTCCGCGACCGGTCTGCGCTCGGCGGCGTACGAGCGGATGAGGGCGGGACCCGCGAGGCCTCGCAGAGCGAGATCGAGCTTCCAACCGATGTCGAACCCGTCCTGGATTGCCGCCTGTCCGCCGAGGCCGCCGATGGGCGGCATCGTATGCGCGGCGTCGCCGACGAGATGCACGCGCTCCGTCGAGAACTTGTCCGCGATGAATGACGCCATGTCGTAGCGCATGACGTCGCGGATGGTGATCGCGTATTCCGAGGTGCCGAGTCCGCGGTGGATATACTCGAGGCAGCGCTGTGGCGTGCATTCGGAGAGCTCGAGCGGCCCACCCGGAGTCTCGACCGACAGAACGGAGATTCCAGAATCGTCCATGTGAATGAACGCGGCGGTGAAGTCCTTCTGCCGCAGATAGTAGATCGAGTGTCCGGGCAGCTCGCGGTCGGCGGTGAAGATGATCGCGATGTGGCTCGACAGCAGCCCCGCGCCCGTGGTGCCGATCCCGAGGACGGACCGCACCGTGCTGCGATGACCGTCTGCGCCGATCACGTACTTCGCGCGCACGGCGTACGTTTCGCCCGTGGTGCGGTCGCGAACGACGGCTCGCACATGAGTCGCGTGCTCCTCGAGCTCGAGCAGCTCCGTGGAGAAGCGCACCTCGGCTCCGAGCTCGACCGCGCGGCGCTTGAGGATCGGCTCGACCTGGCTCTGCATCATTCCCGAGGACCGCGCCGGGCTCAGGCCCACTTCCCACGCGCCACGCTGCACGATCGTCCTCTGCGCCGGGCCCGTCACGCTCTCGGCATGGATGATCGTGAAGTCGCCGAACGTGCCGGAGCTTCGCGTGCAGAGCTGCTCCTCGAGCCCGGCCGCGCGCAGCAGCTCCATGCTTCGCATGTTGAGGCCCCGGGCACGTGGATGTTGGGAGAAGGCGGAATGCCGCTCGATCACGAGCGGCCGAGCGTGACGCTGCGACAGAGTCAACGCGGCCGAAAGTCCTGCCAGACCCGCCCCGACGATCAGTACAGA
>JASHTA010000203.1 GCA_030040795.1 Gammaproteobacteria bacterium
AAGCTCTCGATGACTTTTACTACTTCGCCAAGGTGGTCGAGCACGGCAGCTACGCGAAGGCCGGGCGGTCGCTTGGCATTCCCAAATCACGCCTGTCGAGGCACGTGAGCGCTCTCGAGGCGCGGCTCGGCGTTCGACTCGTCAATCGGTCGACGCGGCGGTTCGCCGTGACGGAAGTCGGCCACGACGTGTACCGGCATGCGCAGGCCATGCTCGCGGAAGCCGAGGCTGCCGTCGAAGCCGTGGAGTTCGCGCGCGCCGAGCCGCGAGGCGTGGTCAAAGTGAGCTGTCCCGTGGCCCTCGCGCAAACCTCACTCGCACGCATCCTGCCGGACTTCATGGCGAAGCACCCCCGGGTGCGACTGCTGCTGCACGTGAGCAATCGCCGCGTGGACGTGTTGAACGAAGGCTTCGATGCCGCGCTTCGTGTGCGCACGCATCCGAGCGGTGAGGATGGCCTCGTCATGCGCAGCTTCCGCGAGGTTTGCGAGCTGCTCGTCGCAAGCCGCGGCTATCTCGACCGTGCGGGCAGGCCCGAGCGCCCGGAGCAGATCGCGGAGCTCGACACGCTCGGGTTCGCGCCTGAGGCGGAGCGTCAGGTCTGGGAGCTCAACGGCCACAAGAGCGAGGCGGTGCGCATCGAGCACTCGCCGCGCCTGGTGTGCCACGACTTTGTCGTCCTGCGCGCGGCGGTGTTGGAGGGTCTCGGCATCGCGCTCCTGCCGGAGAATGTCGCGCGCGGCGATCTCGACTCCGGCAAGCTCGAGCGCGTTCTACCCGCGTGGAACGTGCCGCAGGGCGTGTGCCACGTCGTCTTTCCCAGCCGACGCGGCATGCTGCCCGCGGTCCGCGCCTTCATCGACTTTCTCGCGGAGCGGCTGCCGGCGGTCATTTGACCAGCGTAACCCGCGGTCATTTGACCGGCGTGAGCGTCTCCATGCCGCCGACGTACGGTTGCAGAGCGCGCGGAACGCTCACCGAGCCGTCCTCGCTCTGATAATTCTCGAGCACGGCGACCAGCGTTCGTCCGACGGCAAGGCCCGAGCCGTTGAGGGTGTGCACGGGCTCCGGCTTGCCCGTCTCGGGGTTGCGCCACCGAGCCTGCATGCGCCGCGCCTGATAGGCCTCGAAGTTGCTGCAGGAGGAGATCTCGCGGTAGCGCTCCTGCGAGGGCAGCCACACCTCGAGATCGTAAGTCTTCGCGCTCCCGGCGCCGACATCTCCCGCGCAGAGCGCGACGGTCCGGTGCGCGATCTCGAGCCGCTCGAGCACGCGCCGCGCATGCGAAGTGAGCTCGTCGAGCGCCGCGTAGGAGTCCGCCGGACGCACGATCTGCACCAGCTCGACCTTGTCGAACTGATGGTTGCGGATCATGCCGTGCGTATCCTTCCCTGCCGCACCCGCCTCGGAGCGGAAGCAAGGCGAGTGGCAGACGTATCTGAGCGGCATGCGCTCGGCGGGGACGATCTGCTCGCGCACCAGGTTCGTGACCGGCACCTCGGCGGTCGGAATGAGGTAGAAGTGCTGGTCGCTGCGCACCCCGAAAAGCTCTTGCTCGAATTTCGGCAGCTGCCCCGTCCCGACGAGCGCCTGGCTCTGCACCAAGTACGGCACGTACACCTCGGTATATCCGTGCTCCCTCGTGTGCAGATCCAGCATGAACTGCACGAGCGCCCGGTGCAGCCGGGCAACTTGCCCGCGCATCACGACGAAGCGTGCGCCCGACATGCGCGCCGCAGCCTCGAAGTCGAGGCCGCCGAGCCGCAAGCCGATCTCGACGTGATCGCGCGGCTTGAATGTGAAGCGCGGCGGCTGGCCCCAGCGTTGAGTCTCCACATTGGCGGACTCGTCGCGTCCGTCCGGCACCGACTCGTGCAGCAGATTCGGCAGGCCGAGCTGCCAGCGCTCGAGCTCCGCCTGCACCGTGCTCAGCGACTGCTCGACGCCGGCAAGCTCGTTCGTCAGCTGCTCGCCGCGCGCGATCAACGGCGCGGTATCCTCTCCCCGGCCCTTCGCCGCGCCGACGGCCTTGGCGTTGCTGTTGCGCTCGGCGCGCAGCCGGTCCACCTCGATCTGCCAGCGCTTGCGCTCCGCCTCGAGCGCCTCCAGTCTCGATACGTCGAGCGCGAACCCCCGCCGAGCCAGGTTGCGGGCAACGCCCTCGGGATCAGCGCGCAGCAGTTTGGGATCGATCACGGGAGTCCTTCGCTCGTTGGAACGTCACATCGCACGGCAATCGCGGCCTCACTTGTCCGGGCCGGAGCCTTTCGCCCGCAGGCGCGCGAGCGCCTCGCCGATGCGAATCTCGAGGCCGCGCGCGACCGGCCGATAGTATCGCCGATCCGGCAGCTCGTCCGGCAGGTAGCGCTCGCCCGCGGCAAACGCGTCCGGCTCGTCGTGCGCATAGCGGTACCCGTGACCGTAGCCGAGGTCCTTCATCAATCGGGTGGGCGCGTTGCGAAGCCGCAGGGGCACATCGAGCGTGCCGTATTGCTCCACATCCGCCATGGCCTCTCCAAGGGCAACGTAGGCCGCGTTGCTCTTCGGCGCGCACGCGAGATAGACGATGAGCTCCGCGATCGCAAGCTCGCCCTCGGGGCTTCCGAGGCGGTCGTAGGCATCCCAGGCGTCGAGCGCGAGCGTGAGGGCTCGCGGATCGGCGAGTCCGATATCCTCAACAGCCATGCGCACGGCGCGGCGAGCGATATAAAGAGGATCGCAGCCGCCATCGAGCATGCGCGCCATCCAATAGAGCGCTCCGTCGGGATCGGTGCCGCGGACGGACTTGTGGAGCGCGGAGATCTGATCGTAGAACTGATCGCCGCCCTTGTCGAAGCGCCGCCGGCCGCCCGTCGCCACTTCCTGCGCGATGGCGAGTGTCAGCGCTCGTGGAGCCGCCTCGCGAGCGGCCTTTCCCGAGGCGGAGACCGGTCCGGCCTCGACGAGCCCGGCCGCGAGCTCCAGCATGTTGAGCGCCCGCCGCGCATCGCCGTCTGCCGCGTGAGCGATCAGCTCGAGCGCCTCGGGCTCCGCGGCGACGCCGGATTGTCCGAGACCCCGCTCCTCGTCCGTCCAGGCAAGGCGGATGAGCTCGAGAAGGTCGGCCGCGCCGAGGGCTTTGAGCACGTACACCCGCGCGCGAGAGAGAAGCGCGCTCACGACCTCGAAGGAGGGATTCTCGGTGGTCGCGCCGATGAAAGTGAGCGTGCCGTCTTCCAGGAACGGCAGAAAGGTGTCCTGTTGTGCCTTGTTGAAGCGGTGCACTTCATCGAGGAACAGCACGGTCGGCCTGCCGCTCGAGCCGCGCGCCTCGCGCGCGTGATCGACCGCCGCCCTGATGTCCTTCACGCCTGCGACGACTGCAGAGAGCGCGATGAATTCCGCATCGGCGCGCTGAGCAATCAGCCGTGCA
>JASHTA010000204.1 GCA_030040795.1 Gammaproteobacteria bacterium
GAAGGGACCGCCGCCGACCGGGTCCGCGACGGGCGTGAAGGTACCCGGCTTGCGGCTCTGAGTGGCAGCCGCCAGGGCATCGCCGGCCGCAAGGCCGACGAGCGCACCGAGGAACCGGCTCCGCAGCAGACCGGGTGCCGGAGCGAGATCCGGTGGGCTTCCATGAAGCCCAGGCTGCCGGGCAGCCAGCGAGAGCCGAGGCACCCAGCCTCGCACGTACTCGATTTGGCTCTCCGTTTCCGGCACGGACGGCCACAGTTGAGCGCGAGGGCTTTGTTGCCAAGCGCGATTGAGCGCCTCGAGCGCCTCATCGCCGCCCAAGCCGCGCTCGACGAGCAGGCAGCCGATCACGGTGCCCGTGCGGCCGATGCCGGCATGGCAGTGCACGTACACGCGGCAGCCCGAGCCGAGCGAGCTGTCGATCACCTCGAGAATGGCCCGCATGTGCTCGGGCTTCGCGGGAATGGCATGGTCGCGGATGGGCCGGCGGTAGTACCGAATACTCGCGGGGAGAAGATCCGCGTAGGGAGGAAGCTCCTGCTCCTGCGTGAGGTCGACGAAGCAGTCGATGCCCGCGGCGAGCAGCCGCTCGAGCCGCTCGCGCGTCGAGGCCGCTTCCGAGGTACCGGGGTACTCGCCCGCGAGCAGCTGTCCCGGCAGCACCCAGTAGCTGCTAGGCCAGAGCGCGGCCGCGAGGGAGCTCATACTCTTCGGCTTCCGTCATGGGCGCGATCCGGGGCTCAGCGGCCCCGGCCGAATCGCGCCGGCGCGCATCGAGCCCGGCGAAGTCATGAAGGCGGGTGTCGGCGAGATGCGGGAGCTCGACGTTGCGCAAAGCGGAGAAGATCGTATCGGTGCGGCCGGGGTGCTCGAGCTCCCACGCTTTGAGCAGGCGCTTCACCGCCGCGCGCTGCAGGTTCTCCTGCGAGCCGCAAAGGCTGCAAGGAATGAGCGGGAAGGCGCGGCTGCGGGCATACCGTGCGATGTCGCGCTCGCCGACGTACGCGAGCGGACGGATGACGATGTGGCGGCCGTCGTCGGAGAGCAGCTTCGGGGCCATCGCCTTCAGGCGCCCGCCGAAGAACAGGTTGAGAAAGAACGTCTCGACGATGTCGTCGCGATGATGGCCGAGCGCGATCTTGGTGATGCCGTGCTCGGCCGCGAACCGATAGAGCGCGCCGCGCCGCAGGCGCGAGCACAGGCCGCACATCGTCTTGCCCTCGGGAATCACCCTCTTGACGACGCTGTAGGTGTCCTGCTCGAGGATGTGGTACGGCACGCCGAGCGAGGCGAGATAGTCCGGCAGCACGTGTGCCGGAAACCCCGGCTGCTTCTGATCCAGGTTGACGGCGATGAGGCTGAAGTCGACGGGCGCGCCGCGCTGCAGGGAAAGCAGGATGTCAAGCAGCGTGTAGGAGTCCTTGCCGCCCGAGAGGCACACCATGACGCGATCGCCGCTCGCGATCATGGCGTAATCGTGAATCGCCTTGCCGGCGAGGCTGCGCAGATGCGCCTGCAGGCGCTTGACGGTCCGCGAGCTCGCGGCGCGCAGTGGCTCCCCTGTCATGCTTCGGCGTCTTAGGCGGCGGCGATGCTCGCGGCACCTTCGAGGTACTTCCCCTCCAGGTAGCGCACGAAGGGTGCCGCAGAGAGCGACTTGCCCGTCGCCGCCTTGAGGAGCTCGTGCACCGAGAGCTTGGCGCCCATCCCGTGCACGTGCTTGCGCAGCCACGCGAACAATCCCGAGAACTCGCCGCGGGCGATCTGCTCGTCGAGCCCCGTCACCTCCGATCGGAGGCTGTCGTAGAGCTGCACGGCGATGACGGCGCCGAGCGCGTACGACGGAAAGTACCCGAATGAGCCGACGGCCCAGTGGATATCCTGCAGGCAACCCTCCGCGTCGCTGCCCGGGCGAATGCCGAGCCGCTGCTCCATGCCGCTGTTCCAGGCGTCCGGCAGGTCGCGCACGGCGAGCTCGCCATTGAGCAGCTTCTTCTCCAGGTCGTAGCGCAGCAGGATGTGCAGCGGATACGTGAGCTCGTCGGCGTCCACGCGGATCAAGCTGCGCCGTACGCGCGTGACGTGGGCATAGACGTTCTCCACATCCCATTCCGGCCCCGAGACTCCGAAGTGCTTGACGAGGAGCGGGCAGAGATACGTCACGAACGGGCGGCTGCGGCAGACCAGCATCTCGAGCAGCAGCGACTGGCTCTCCTCGAGCGCCATGCCGCGATCACGGCCCACGGGCTGATCGCGCCACTCCGGAGGAAGGCCGAGGTCGTACATGGCGTGCCCGGTCTCGTGCAACGCGCCGAGCAGGCCCGAGAACAGGTCCGCGCTGTCGAAGCGCGTGGTCACGCGAATGTCGCCCGGGACGCCTTCGGTGAACGGGTGCTCGCTCTCGTCGAGCCGGCCGCGATCGAAGGGGAAGCCGATGGCCTTCATGATCTCCACGGCGAGCGCGCGCTGCTTGCCCGGCGGGAACTTGCCGCTCACGAGCTTCGACGAGCGGGAATCCTGCAGACTGATCACCTCGCGGATAAGCGAAGGCAGCCGCCGAGAGAGCGCCTTGAACACCGTCTCGATGTCGGTCGTGGTGATGCCGGGACTGAACTCGTCGATCAGCGCGTCGTAGGGACCGAGATTCAGCGCTTGACCGAGCAGCGCGGCCTTATCGCGCACCAGGCTCACGACCTCCTCGAGGTGCGGGGCGAACAGGTCGAACCGGCCCTGCTGGCGTGCCTCGAGCCACTGCACTTCGGCGCGCGAGGTGGCGCGCGCGAGCTGAGAGATGAGCGAGACCGGCGTGGCGATCGCGTGGTCGCGCTGGCGGCGCATCTCGTGAAGGTTGGCGACCTGCCAGTCGATGAGGCCCTGCGCGTTCGCCTGCGCGCGGTCGAGCAGCCGCGTGATGCGCGGCGAGGTGAGCAGGGCGTGGTATTCGGTCTCGAGCGCGGCGAGCTGCTCGCCGCGGATGTCCGCGCTGCCCCGAGGCATCATCACGGCCGCGTCCCAGCGCAGGAGCGACAGCGCTCCGCGGAAGGCGTGGAGGCGCTTGAATTCCTGCTCGAGCTGCTTGTAGGGCGAGGCTGACATGATTCTTCGGTTACCGATCGTTCCGCGCGATGCGAGAGAGCCTCACTGAGGAGAAGGAGGCAGTCCGCGATGCCCGCGCCGAACGGTGCGGGAGGCCGGGGAAACGGGGATAGTTTACCCCGGAAGGGGTCCGTCGGCCGGGCCGATAGGCATTTATGCCTGTGAATCAGTCACTTATCGTCAGCCTCGCGCCGTTGACAGCGCCGGACGCCTGGCGAGCATGCTGCGATGCAACAATGCGGGCTTTGCACGACGCGGCGTGGCGTCGCGTGGCGCGGCGCGGCGTAGCTACCGCCGAGCCTGCAAGAAGTGAATGCACGCCGGCCAGTTCGCGACGAGCACGCCGATGCTCGCCGACACGGCGATCAGCGCGATGAGCATCAGGCCTATCAGTAGACGGCGCATCAAAGCGGCTCGAGCTCCCGGTCACAGTCTACCGTGCCGGTGCCGGCCGTCCACGCGGTAGACTGCGCGCCTTTGCGCCGGCACTGCGGCCCGATCGGCCGCGAGCGCACCGCCGGCCGCGAGCGCACGCATGCCGTTGAGGATCTGTTTTGCCGCCTCGGAGATCGCCCCACTCGCCAAGACGGGCGGGCTCGCCGATGTGACCGGTGCGCTCATCCGGTACCTCGATGGCGCGGGACACGATGTCCGAGCGTTCTTGCCGCGGTACTCGACCATCGATCTGACCTCCGTCGCGAGCGCGCCCGTGGAATTCCTGCACGATGTCCCGCTCGAGGTCGGGCCGCATCGTTATCGCTACTCCGTGGTCGGTGCGCAGCTGCCGGGATCGCAAGCCTCGGTCTACCTCATCGACTGCCCAGCGCTTTACGCGCGCGGCCGGATCTACACGTCCGATCCGGACGAGCACCTGCGGTTCCTCGCGCTGACGCGGGCCACCTTCGAGTGCTGCCAGCGCATGGGCTGGAGCCCGCAGATCCTGCACTGTCACGACTGGCACACCGCGTTCGGACCGTTGTTCGCGAAGACGCTCTACGCCTGGGACCGCCTGTTCCAGCCGATGCGCTCGGTGCTCACGCTCCACAATGTCGGCTATCAGGGGGTGTTCAGCGCCTCGGCGGTAGACGACCTCGGACTCGGCTCGAGCCGCTACCTGCTCCATCAGGATGACCTGAAGAGCGGCTTCATCAACTCGCTCAAGCACGGGATCCTGTACGCCGACGCCGTGACCACCGTCAGTCCGACGTACGCCAAGGAGATCCGCACGCCGGAATACGGCATGGGTCTCGAGGTAGCGCTGCGGGCGCGCGGGGATTCGGTGCTCGGCATCCTGAACGGCGTGGACTACGGCGAATGGGATCCCCGCATCGACCGCTACTTGCCGCGGCACTACGATCCCGCGCACCTCGGCGTCAAAGCGGAGCTGAAGGCGGCGCTCGCGGCGCGTCTCGGGCTCGTGTGCGGGCCGCAGACGGCTCTCGCCGGCGTGGTGATGCGCCTTGCGGCGCAGAAGGGCGTTGACCTCCTTATCGAGGCGCTGCCGCGCGTGCTCGCCTCGCGCGATGTCGTCTGCGCGCTGCTCGGCAGCGGCGACCGCCCGTACGAGCGAGCGCTCGCCGACCTGCAGCAGGCCTTCCCGCGGCGGCTCGTCTTCCACCGTGGCTACAGCGAGGAGCTCGCTCACTGGATCGAGGCGGCGAGCGATCTCTTTCTCATGCCGTCGCGCTACGAGCCGTGTGGACTCAATCAGATGTACAGCCTTCGATACGGCACGGTGCCGGTCGTCCGCGAGACCGGCGGCCTCGCCGATTCCGTGCAGCGCTACGATCCGGCAAGCGGCACGGGGACGGGCGTGCTGTTCAAGGAGTACAGCGCCCAAGCGCTCGAGCGGGCGGTCGGTGCGGCGCTCGATCTTTACGCCGACCCGCCGCATTGGACGCGCATGGCGCGCAACGGGATGGCGCAGGATTTCTCCTGGACGCGCCAGGGGGCGCAGTACGTGGAGCTCTACGAGGGGTTGACGCAGCTGCCGGCGGCGAGCGGGGCGTGAGGGCTCGCTGGTCGTCAGCGGTTCGGCGGCACCGACCGGCCACCGCATGGCTCCGTCGATGACCGCTTCCAGACGTCGCGCAATTCGCCAGGGCTTCTTCGTTTTTGTCGCCGGAGCGGTCTCGGCGGTGGGTTTCGCACCACTCGACCTTTGGCCTCTGGCATTTCTCGCGCTGGCGCTCCTTGCGGATCGCGCCGCGCGCGCGGCCACGTGGCGCAGCGCGCTCGCGGCGGGATGGTGGTTCGGATTCGGCCAGTTTCTCGTGGCGCTCAATTGGATTGCGACGGCCTTCACCTATCAGCAGAAGATGCCGGCCTCGCTCGGCTGGCTGGCGGTCATTCTGCTCTCCGCCTACCTCGCCTCGTTCCCTGCGCTTTCCGCCGCTTCCGCCTGGGGCATCGCGCGGGAGAAACCCCTGGCGTTCGCATTCGTATTCTCCGCGGCGTGGATGCTCTTCGAGTGGTTGCGAGCGGTGCTCTTCACCGGCTTCCCGTGGAACCCGATGGGCGTCGTCTGGCTCGGCGTGCCTTGGGTCGCACAAGGCGCCCGCTGGGTAGGCACGTATGGCCTTTCAGCGGTTGCAGTTCTCGTCGCGAGCTTGATTGCGTTCGGCGTGCGAGCACACTGGCGAGCGACGGCCGTTCTCTCGCTTGGGCTGGCCCTCCTTTTCGTCCCCTTCGCACGAACGGCAAGCGGACGCGATGCCCGTGCGCCGAAGTCCACGATCCTCGTGCGGGTCGTGCAACCCGACATCGCTCAGGATGAAAAGTACGGACCGGCGGAGGCCGAACGGAACGAACGTCTGTATGCCAAGCTCTCCGGTACTCCCACATCCACACCCCGACTGCTGCTGTGGCCGGAGGCAGCCACACTTCGATTCCTGGAATGGGAGCCCTCTGCACGCGCGAAGCTTGCGAGCCTCCTCGGACCTCGAGATCTTCTACTCCTCGGAGGGGAGTCCGCGATACCTGACTCGAAGTCAGGCGAGCTGATCTATCACAACAGCGTTTTCGCGCTGGACAGCCGTGGCGCATTGCTCTGGCGCTACGACAAGGCGCACTTGGTTCCTTTCGGAGAATATCTGCCGCTGCGTCGATTCCTCGAGCCGCTCGGGCTGGCACGCCTGGTGCCCGGAGACGGGGACTTCACCCCCGGATCCGGCGCTCGTACGTTTCCATTGGCCGGATTCGGTCTGGCAAGCAGACCAGCGTCCGTCGGCGTGCAGATCTGCTATGAGATCATCTTTTCCGGGCGGGTGATCGATGAGAAGCACCGGCCCTCCTTCCTGTTCAACCCTTCCAATGACGCTTGGTTCGGCGCGTGGGGCCCGCCTCAGCACCTCGCCCAGGCACGATTGCGCGCGATCGAAGAAGGCTTGCCCGTGATCCGCGCGACGCCCAACGGAATTTCTGCGCTCATCGATCCGCGCGGGCATCTCGTGGCCACGGTTCCTCGTCACCACGCCGGCGTGATCGATGCGTACCTGCCCGCGCCGCTTCCTCCGACGGCATTCTCCACGCTCGGACTATGGGCCTCCGCCCTTCTCGGGCTGACGTTCGGTACGACCGGGCTCGTCGCCGCCGCGATCGGCCGCAGGCGGCCACCTCCACGGCATGAGCCGGCCGATCGACAGCGGCTCGCCGCTATCTGAGCGCGAACGTCCCGCGCTTCTCGAACGGGACCGTCTCAGCGCCCTCTCGCTGGTACGACTTTCAGCATGCAGGAGATGCGCTCGGGATCGCGCGCGATGACTTTCAGGTAAGCGCGTGCCGGCTGATCGGGCTCCGTGCGTCCCTGCTCCCAGTCGCGCAGCGTACCGAGCGGGATCTGGTAGCGAGCCGCAAATTCCTCCTGCGTGAGTCGCAGCGCTCGACGCAGTGTCTTCACCTGCGGCACCCGCCGCATGCGCTTGAAATCGGTGGCGGTCAGCGGCCGAGCATCTGGGTCGGACAAAGCCGCCTCATCCGTTTGCGCATCCGTTCGCGGCGTCAGAGGTTTTGTCGGAAATGGCTCCTCATTCCCATCGTCCCGCACGCGAACCACAGTGCCATCATGGCGCATTCTGGCCAAAGTAGATTTCTGCTTCATATCGGGTTGCCCTGCGGGCTGAGATGATCCGAATCCGCGACTCCCGTTCCGTGTAAAAGTCGGATCCGATATTCAGGTCGTGACGATTCTATGCGCCAACAGCCATCTTGTGAACTTTTTTTATCAAATTTTAGGCGGAACACGACGTTCCGGGGAGACAGCGGCGAGGCCCTTCATGGACGCTCGGCGCTTGCTCCATCGATCTGCCGCTTTCTAAGTGAGGCTCGTATCGCCCATGCGAAAAGCGCGAACCCACACCAGGCGAGAACGATGGGTTGCCCGAGAAGAAGCCAGAACAGCACCGGCGTCGTGGTCTCGGAATACTGGACATACGGGACACGCCACCCGTTGACGTCGTGGCCGGACACGAGCGCACCGTGTAGGTGGGCCGCGCCCATCGCCGCCAGGGCGAAGGAAATGAGAATCGCCATCGAGAGTAAGAAGTTCGAGGGGTACTTCAAAGCCTCCGCGATCGTGTTCGTCACCGACCCGCTCCCCGCCAAGCCCCACTCTCGATCGTGCCGCCTTCTGAACAGGGCTTTCATCGCCCATACGAAAAACGCAAGCCCACACAAGGCAAAGCTGACCGGTCGCCCGAGAGAAAGCCAAAACCACAGGGGAGCCGAGGTCTCGGAATACCGGCCCCAATTGTCAGCGTAGTGGCCAGATATTATCGCCGCCCGCACGCCAGCCACGCCTGTTGCCGCTATGGCGATTGAAAAGAGAATGACCACACCGAGCACGAACTTTGGCGGGCTCCTCACAATCGCCGCGAAGCTGTTCGTCGGTTGTTGACCCAATGGGAACATACGGGCGCTCAACGATGCGTCATGATGACGTCCAAGCTTATCGTGCAGCCGGCCGCGAGCACGGAAGTGGAGCACGGTCACGCCCGGGCTGGCCCGGCGCCCCCTTCGAACTGCGTCACGGAACCGTTATCGCAGCGCGAACGTCCCGCGCTTCTCGAACGGGACCGAGCGGAGCAGCCCGTGGGAGAGGCGCACTTTGCCGATGATGTGGTAGTCGACCTGGTCGGAGGATGAGCGACGGGAGAGCAGGCGCAGAAGCGTGCCCGCGAGGTTGGCCGTCACGTCCATGTCGAAGTCGGCCTCGCCGTGCGCGGGGACCGTGAAACTCGCGCTCGAGACGCCTTGCGCGGCTTCCTCGCCCGCCACGTCCAACGTGTAGTCCAGGCCCTCGACCGGCAGCGCAACATCGTTTGGATTGTCGACGCGCATGCGCACCTTCAAATGCTGCGCGAACAAGTCGCTGCGCTCGAGCTGAACGCTCACGATCGACAGCTGCGGGGGTACGAACTTGGGCTCGAGCATCGAGCAGGCCGCCGCCATCGCGAGGGCGGCGGCGATCAGAACGGTGGCAGCCGCGGAGGCGGCAGTCGCGGAGAAGGCCGTCCGCTTGGTGGCGACCGGCCCGGCGGTGATGCGCGCTCGGCATGATCTCATCTTGCGCGTCCGTAGCTTCGGTTGAGGTGCAGATAGTGGCCGGCGAGCTCCGGTGTGAGCGATCCGGCAGGCAAGCGCCACGTCCAGTTCCCCCGCGTCGTGGCAGGCGTATTGAACCTCGCGCCCGAGCCGAGCGCCAGGAGGTCCTGCATCGGGATCACCGCGAGCGCGCTCACGGACCCGAGCGCCGCACGCACGAGGGCTTCCGGCATGGCGCTTGGGGCCGATTGCACGCCTGTGGCGGACTGCGCGTTGGTAGCCGACTGCGCGCTGGCGGCGGACTGCGCGCCTGCGGGCACTCTTGGGCCGGGCGCAAGCCCCAGATAGAAGTCGACACGCCGTGCGGTCTCGGCGTCGAGGCTCGCGTACCAGCCAGCCGTCGTGTCGTTATCGTGCGTTCCGGTGTAGACGACGGTGTCGCGCTCGTGCATATGCGGGAGGTGCGGATTGTCGCTCGTGCCGTCGAACCCGAACTGCAGCACCCGCATGCCCGGCAGCGCGAACCCGCGCCGCAGATCCACCACGTCGGGCGTGATGACGCCCAGGTCTTCCGCGACAAGCGGCAGATCCGCAAGATCGTCGCGAAGCGTCCTGAGCAGCGCCCAGCCGGGGGTGCGCTTCCACTCGCCGCTGCGCGCATCGGGAGCACCGGCGGGGATGGCCCAATGTGCCGCAAACGCCCTGAAGTGATCGAGACGCAGCAGATCCACGCGATCGAGCTGGCGGCGCAGGCGGTTGCGCCAGAAGACGAACCCGTCGCGCAGCATGGCATCCCAGTCGTAGAGCGGATTGCCCCAGAACTGCCCGAGCTGCGAGAAGTAATCGGGCGGCACGCCGGCCACGGCGCGGGGCCGGCCCGTCGCATCGAGCTGGAACTCGCTCCGGTGCGCCCAGGTCTCCACGGAGTCCGGCGCCACATAGAACGGCAGATCTCCGAAGAGCAGCACGCCGCGCGAGCGCGCGTGGTCGTGCAGGCGCCGCCATTGCCATGCGAACGCAAACTGCGTCGCCTCGATCTCGCGAAGCGGCTCGGCCTGCTCGCGCCTGATGCGCTCGAGCGCTTGAGGATCCCGGTCGCGGTGCTCGGGCGGCCAACTCCACCACGCGGAGCCGCCGTGCAGCCGCGAGAGCACCTCGAACAGGGCGTAGTCCTCGAGCCAGGAACGCTCCGACTGAACGAACGAGCGGTGCTCGGCCGTGCCGAGCGGCGGCATCTCCTCGGGGTCGAGCAGCGCCGGATTGCCCGCGCAGTCGGAGCGCACCCAGTAGGGCGAGCCATCCTCCCCCGGCGGCCCGACCGGAAGAAACTGCCAGAGCGAGAATCCCGCCTCGACGAGCCAGTCGACGAACGCACGCCCTTGCCGGCCGAGCGCGCCGGAGAGGCAGCTCAGATGCAGCAACACGCCGGCGCGCCGGTGGCTGTGGGCGAGTATGCGCATCGATCGAGCCCTATCGCACTCCGTGCACGAGGTCCTCGATGCGCGCCCGCCCGAGCCTCCACTGCCTCATGACCTGCTTTCGAACGCGCACGACCACCTTGAGCCGCTCGAACAGCCGCCAAATGACCGGCGCGAGCGACTTCGGAACGCCGCTGCGGAAAACATGGCCATCCCGCAGCGTCTTCGCGCCGATGAACTCGGGGAACATGCGCTCCACTCTATGCAACTCTTCCGCGGGATCTATTCCCATCGCGGAGAGCTTGCGGTAAAAGGCGCCCGGACGGCCGTCGCCGGTCCGCGTGTGCTGCATGACGATCGCGTCGACCACGTAGAGCGGCTGGCGTCCCTGGAGCAGGCCGCCCCAGGCCCAATCGATACCCCAGGTACTCTTGGTCCAGTCGAAGGTGTGGATCAGGTGCTCCAGGGCCGCGGTCGAGAAGCAAGGCGCCATGACCTCGACGAAACTCACGCGGCGCAGCACGCACGCGGGGTTGCGTGCAAGCACATTGAGAGTCGTATGCGTGAACCAGCCGAGCGCGGGCTGCGAGACATACGTCGAGTAACGCTCGCAGAGGTCGAAGAATCTGGAAACGTCCCCGGGCCTGAGATACACATCGTCGTCCACGATCCAGACATAGCGGTACGGCCAGGGCTGCGGGCGGTGCCGCCAGAACTCGAGGAAGCCCTCGAACTTGTTGTCGCCGCCGCCGGAGTAGTACTCGGCGACGTGCTCGTCGGAGGGCGGCACATACCAGCTCACGCAGCAGTCCCAGTTGCGCGCGCCATCCTCTTCGATGAGCCGCCTGTGGAGGGAGTCCCCGCCCGCACGCACGAAAAGCAGATACGGTCGGGTGGCCACCGGCGGCTCACGCGCCTGCGAGGAGCGTTTGCAGCGCGCCCCAGTCGTTCGGGAACAGATTGAGCGCCTCGGCCTTGCGGCCGGCAATCGTGTCGAACTCCGTGGCGAGGCCCTCGGCGATGAGCTCGGGCAGATGCTCCCGCAGCACGCGCGATGCGGGATCGAGCCGGGTGATGAGTCCAAGTCCGGTCGGGCGCGTGGCGATGGTGTGGATGGAGAGATCCGGCCGATGCCGCTTCAGCAGTCCGATGAGCCGCCACACATCGCCGCTCCAGAAGCCGGTCGTCTTCTCCCGCGCGGCGGTTCTCTCGTCCAAGGGGTGGCAGTCGTGCACGAAGATGAGCGAGTCGCGGTCGCAGAGCGGCTCGAGGTTCAAGAAGTCGCGCAGCGCGAATTCGAAGTGGTGGAGGCCGTCGATGAAGGCCATGCGCACGCGCCGGCCGCCCAGCTCGGCGACCACGTCGTGGCGGGCAAAGTACTCGTCGCTCGCCTCCGCGAAAATTTGCTGGAGCGGGCCGAGCGGACGCTCGACACGCGGCTCGGGATCGATGCCGATGGCTCGGGTCTCGGGCCGCAGCAATGCGAGCGAGTCGCCGCACGCGACGCCGACCTCGACGTAAGTGGCAGGCCTCACGTAGGCGTGAACGCGCGCGAGCACGTGCAGGTAATCCTCGCCGGGCAGCTCGAGCCGGGCCAGCAATTCATAGGCGCGGTCGTAGCTGCACAAGCGGACCGCGCGCTGGCAGAGATCGCGCGCGCGCGCGCGCCGTCCCACCCAGCAGCTGAGGCAGGCGCGGTAGTACAGAAGCCTCGCCAGGCTACGGGAATCGCGCCGATCGTGGGGCGGGTGCAGATCGCGCGCATCGCTTGCCGAGCGGGATGCGGCCATGTGGCTCACGTTGCGGAGGCGCGGCGCATCACACCACCGTGCTCCGCGGAGGGCTCGGTAGCGGCGCGACCCGCCGAGATAGATCTCGATAGAGTGTCGGGCGCAGGGCGGCCGAGCAACCGGTAGAGGTTGGTGAGCTGGCGACGGTAGAGCTCATCGAACTGTCTCACCGCCTCTGCGGGATTGTAGTCCCCGAACCACCAGAACCAGTCCGAGCTCTCGCAGAGCGCGAGCTGGCGCTCGGCGACCGTGCGGCGCTCCCCGATCAGCTCCTGCCGGGCAAGCGCTTCGTCGAACGCCGCCTTGGCGTCGCAGAGCAGATCCCACGCGGCGTTCTTCGCGGCATCGCCCATCCACGTGGCCAGCGTCCCGTTGACCCAGCTGCCGGCGACCACTCGCGGGAGCGGGAGCGGCCGCAAGCCGCGCGCCATGCAGTCGGAGAGCGTCATGAGCTCGAGAGAGGGATCGCTGGCGAGCGCCGCGTACAGAGCGTGGAGGAAGTAGTAGCCGTTGAACGGGTAGTACTCCCAGGCATTCTCGCCGTCGAGCGCGATGAGCACTGCATGATCGGGGCTCGCGGAGGCGCCGGCCGCAGCAATGTTGCGGGCTCGCTGCGCGAGCTCGTTCGCAAGGTTCCGGGCGGCGTCGTCACCGTGCCAAGTCGCATAGGTGAAGCCGATCAGATCCGAGAGTCGATCGTCCCGGAAGAAGCATCGCAGATGAGCGCCCGGCCGCTGATACGGCCGGTCGAGCAGGCTCGGGTCGTCGCGATTGGCGCCGCTCGCCGCAAGGCTCGCGCGCAGCACGTTGCCGCTCGAGGCCGCCCAGCGAAAGCCGTGTGCGTCGAGCAGCTCGAGCGACGCCTCGCTCACCGCCCCTTCGGAAGGCCAGCACCCCTCGGGTGGCGCGCCGAAATACCGTGTGAACACGCGGACGGACTCGGCGATTTGCCAGGCGGCGCGCTCGGCGCCGCCCGGGTAGGCGGAGTGCCGCGGGAGCGGCGAGTCGGGCACCGACTCGCGCGCCGCATGAAAGTCGAGCAGCAGCGGCAAGATCGGGTGGCTGTAAGGAGAGACGGCGAGCTCGCAGCGGCCCTGCTCGCGAAGCCGCCTGAAGCGCGGGATCACGCTGCCGAGGAGCTCTCCGATGAGCGTCAGCAGCTCGCGGCGCTGCAGAACGGTGAAGTCCCTCCCCTGCTCCGTGAGCGCCGCAATTCGCATGTCCGAGCGCCGCACGGTCTCCCCGACCCACGCAATGTGGTACCACACCGCGAGATCGCGGATGAGCTGGTCCGAGGCATACACCGCGCGGTCGGGGGTCGCGAGCGTCTCCGCGAGCGTCGCGAGCTCGAGATAGGGGCCGAAGCGCTCGATCATGCTCTTGCGCTGGGCGCGCAGGCAGGCGCGCAGGAGCTGCACCCGCTCGGGCCCGCGCTCGGGCAGGGGCTCGGGCCCCAGGAGCGCGAGCACGGGGTCCGGCAGCGGCTCTCCGTGCCGCAGGTGCGCGCCGACGCGCTGCGCGAGCTCGTCGAGCTGCTCGAGCAGGACCGGTGTGAAGTTCACCACGGCGCGCGCCGCCGCGTTCGCCTCGAGATGGGCGGCCATGTCCGTGTAGTCCTTGATCGCGTGCAGGTACGTCCAGGGCAGCGTGTACTGGCCGGTCAGCGCGTCGCGATACTGGGGCTGGTGCATGTGCCACATCAGCACCACCGGAAGTCTGGGCGGCGAAGTCATCGAGCGGGATCCCCCGTCATGGAGAGGGAAGCTTCCGAAGCATGTCGGAGGTCACGAGCACGACACCGTTATCGGTGACGTGGAAGCGCTGCGCGTCGGCCTCGTGATCGACGCCGATGCGCATGCCGTCGGGGATCTGGCAGCCCTCGTCGACGATCGCGTGCTGCACGTG
>JASHTA010000205.1 GCA_030040795.1 Gammaproteobacteria bacterium
GTGAAGCGGCGCGGAATCGACGTGATCTTCGTCGCGCTGCCCGTGCGGCACATCCGCCGGGTCGTCGATCTGCTCGATGAGCTGCGCGACACGACCGTCTCGATCTACTACGTGCCGGACATCTTCGTCTTCGACCTGATCCAGGCGCGCACGGGGGAGATCTTGGGCGTGCCGGTGGTCGCGCTCTGCGAGACGCCCTTCTGCGGCTACCGCGGCGTCGTCAAGCGCATGACCGACATTGCGCTCGCCGCATTCATTCTGTTGCTCGCCTCGCCCCTCATGATCGCGATCGTATTCGCGGTGGCGCTGACGTCCCGCGGCCCCGTCCTCTTCAAGCAGCGCCGCTACGGGCTCGACGGCGAGGAGATCATCATCTACAAGTTCAGGACGATGACCGTGGTGGAGGATGGGGCCCGCGTCGTGCAGGCGACGAAGGACGATGCGCGCATCACCCCGGTCGGGCGGTTTCTCCGCAGGCATTCGCTCGATGAGCTGCCACAGCTCTTGAACGTCCTGCAGGGCCGCATGAGCCTCGTCGGGCCGCGGCCGCACGCGGTCGCGCACAACGAGGAGTACCGCAAGCTCATCAAGGGCTACATGGTCCGGCACAAGGTGCCGCCGGGCATCACGGGCCTCGCCCAGATCAACGGTTTCCGCGGCGAGACGGCGCGCGTGGAGGACATGCGCGCGCGCGTCGAGTACGACCTCGAGTACCTGCGGCACTGGTCGCCGTTGCTTGATCTCAAGATTCTGCTGCTCACGCCGCTGAGGCTCCTGCGCGACGAGCGCGCGTACTGAGGAATTCGATATCGATCTCCGTCGTGAGGCGAGTGTCGCCAAGGATCGTCTGAGTGTAGACCGCGGCGGGGGCGGGGACCTTGACATCGAATGACGGTGAGTACCAGCCGAGCGGCGGATGTTCCTGTCCGCAGGCCACCTGCAGGGCAGCTCCTTCGGGTCCTCTGAGGCGCAACCGTATACGGCGCTCGGCCAGCGCTCGCTCGACAACGATCGTGTCGCCGTCCGTACGCACCTGGCACTCCGGGGCGAACTGCCAGTGAATCTCGGCGGTGTGCACGGCGCTGCACGTGAGCTCATCGATCACGACCAGCTTGCGGGTTCTGATCGGTGTGCGGGTTGCGACCAGCCTGCCGCTTCCGCTCTGATAACGCCATGTGCGCCGATGGCGCACCGGATCGGCGAGCCGCAGGTATCCGTCATGAGATGCCACGAGGCACTGCGGCCGGTCGGAGGAACCGAACGCTTCAGGGGAGCTGAATGATTGAGGGAAGTCGAACGATTCGACGGTCGCTCGCGCGTGCTCGAGCCAGAGGAAGCTTCCTCGATTCGACGACTGGTCCGTCCCGTCGATCGTCACCGTATTGTGCGCCGAGGTGCCGCGGAAATAGCGCCTCCACGAGGCCTCGCCGTAGTACGAGAACGTTCCAGGGTCCACGAGGATCGGCAGGCCCCCCGCGCTCAGCGTGAAGGACAGCGCATCCGCATGGCCATGCGCGGCGATGGCGAGGTACCCGAGCGGCCCGGCATCGGCGACGATCCGAACCTCCCCAGGGGTATCGAATGCTTCCCCCAGAACGAAGTACCCGCCTTCGAGAAAAGCCGCGTGTGGCATGGCGCGCGGCACTGCCGGGGAATGAGGTCGCTCCGTGCGCGACGTCCCGTTGGCGCGATGTCGGTCCTCACCAAAAGACACCACGGTCCGGAACCGCTCATCCGCCTCATCACCGAGCAACCAGCGGCTCTTGTCATCGAGTGCGCCCGCCTTCTCGCCAAGATCGGCGCGTCCGAACAGCACGGCGCCGGTCGCGAGCAGCGAACGGAACACATCGGGCCGGCGCTCCGGCGTAAGCCTCACGAGCATGCCGTCGTCGGCATCGCCGAACGCCGGAACGTGTCCACCCGAGTCCATCACACTTGCGATGAACTCGAGCATGGCCTCGAGCCGCGCCCAGTAGGCAGGCGCGAAGTCGAAGCCATTGGCTCGCGCGACGAGACCCGCGACGAGCAGGATGTCCGCCACCGAATGGTGGTACCACATCGCTTGCTCTTTGTTCACGCCGTCGGCGAACGTCTGCCGAAGAGCTTCCGCGGACAGCTCGGCATGCGCCTGCCGTCGCCAGCGCTCAGTCTGCGGCCACAGCGGCCAAGTGAGCGCGCCGACGAGCAGTCCCGCAGCCTCGCCGAGCAGATGATTGTTGGCGGAGGAGTATCGCGAGGGATGCCCAGCGATGAAATGGCAGTGCTGGTAGACGGAGGCGATCCACCGATCGCGGAAGGCTTGTCCCGCTACGCCGGTAAAGAGCAGGGAGTCGTCGGCCCCGAGCAGATGCCAGGCGAACGACCAGTTGACGAGGCGCACGGCGGGCTCGAGGCTTGCCGACCAGTTCAGTCCCCGCGGATACGGGCATTGCGCAAACCAGGACTCGAGCAAGGTGTGGCAACCTTGCGCGTAGCGCTCATCGCGACTGAGATGCCAAGCCTGCGCGAGCATCACGAGCTCCAGGTGCCGGTTGATCTCCCAGAGATACTTCACGTCGCCCGCGACCGAGCCGTCGCGGTAGTTCAGCCGGTTGCCGAAGGTGAGAGGGGTCTCGATGCCGGTCTTCGGATCGACATTCCACCTCGGCGGGAATCCGATCCGGGCGTCCTCCAGTGCGAAGACATCGTATCGGCCGGACAGCACGCGATCCGCCCGCGCCAAGTAGCGTGGAGTGTCGAAGTCGAAGGGCAGGGCCGCGACCCAGGGGCGTCCGCTCGAGCCCGTCGCCGCAGGTGCTCGCGCAAGGCCCACGCCGGCAAGCTCTAGGCTCGAGCGCACCTTGCGGCCGGCTCGAAATCCCATCTCCGGCAGACTCATCGCGCGCAGCCGGGAC
>JASHTA010000206.1 GCA_030040795.1 Gammaproteobacteria bacterium
GCATCGAGGGTCTGGCGGGCCGCCTCGAGCTCGGCGAGCGTGGCGCGCTGCTCCGATTGGGCGGGCGTCTCGCCCTCGCCCGCGGCCGCGACGAACTCGATCCGCACCGGCTCGCCGTAGAAGCGCGACAGCGCCTGCGCGAGCTTCTCCTCCTGAGCTCGCGTGCGCACGAGCGGGTTGCGGGGATCGAGCGCGAGGCGCACGAGGGGGCCCTCCCGCCCGACGAGCACGCAGTGGCTTGCGAGCTGGCGCGCCGCGCCCTGCACATCGAGCTGGGCGACGATGGCGCCCCAGGCGTCGGTGCCCGGTGTCGGGCCTGCACTCGGGCTTGGGTCCGGGCCCGGAGCAGCGGCCACCCCGGCGACCCTTGCAGGCCGCGCGGGAGCGCCGCCGGCGGCCCGTGCCGGCTCGGCCTGCGCGGCCGGGCGAAATGCCACCATCCGCAGCAGCGTCATCTCAAATCCCGTGCGCGGATCGGGCGCGAGCGGGAGGTCGCGCCGTCCGACGATCGCAATCTGGTAATAGAGCTGCACATCCTCCGGCGTGAGGTGCTGCGCGAGCCGCTCCAGCGTCTCGGGGGGATAGAGGCCGTCCCCTTCCAGATCGGGAGCGGCCTGCTTCAGCGCGACACGCGCGAGCAGGCCTGCGAGCTCGTCGAGCAGCTGTGCATGATCCGGCGCCCACTCGTCGAGCCCCTGCGCGTAGCGCACGAGCTCCCCCGCATCGGGTGCCGGCAAGAGCTCGGCAAGACGCACGACGTGATCCCGCGAGACCGTGCCGAGCATGGCGCGAGCCTCGGCGTCGCTCACTTTGCCGCCGCCGAAGGCGATGAGCTGATCGAGAAGCGAGAGTCCGTCGCGCACGCTGCCGTCGGCGGCCTGGGCGACGAGCCGCACGGCGGCCGGCTCGTACGCAATGCCCTCCGCATCGAGGATCGTGCGGATGCGCTCCGCGATGAGCGCAACCGCAAGCCGCTTGAGGTTGAATTGGAGGCAGCGCGAGAGAACCGTGACCGGCAGCTTCTGCGGATCGGTCGTCGCGAGCAGGAACTTCACGTGGGGCGGCGGCTCCTCCAGCGTCTTGAGCAGCGCGTTGAACGAGCTTGCCGAAAGCATGTGCACCTCGTCGATGAGGTACACCTTGTAGCGTCCACGGGTTGGCGCGTACTGCACGTTGTCGAGCAAATCGCGGGTGTCATCGACCTTCGTACGGGAGGCGGCATCCACCTCGATGAGGTCGACGAACCGACCCTCGTCGATCTCTCGGCAGCTTCCGCATTCGCCGCAGGGCTCCGCGCTCACCCCCCGCTCGCAGTTGAGACATTTCGCGAGGATCCGGGCGACCGTCGTCTTGCCGACCCCGCGCGTCCCGGTGAACAGGAACGCATGGTGGACGCGGTCGGAGTTGAGCGCGTTCGCGAGCGCCTGGCGCACGTGCTCCTGCCCGACCATCTCGGCGAACTGCTTCGGGCGCCACTTGCGCGCCAGCGCGACATAGCTCATGAGAAATGCGGCCCCGCCGCTCCGTCCGGGGAGGCAGTCCGCACCAGCCGTGCCCCGGCACCCGACGTCATCGCTGCCGCTGCTCCCTTCCGGGCCTGACGGGGTTCACGACTGGTCGTCGCGGAGTAGCCGATGCGGACCACCATGGACTCGGAGAGGATGGAGATTCGAACCGAAGATGCGGCCGGTGATCCTACCATATCGATGCCGGGCGTCAGCTCAGCAGCGCGGCGATGACCTTGTCGAGCAGCGGACGCAGCACCGTTGCGCTCAGGTTGGGGTTGCGCACCACCCGGCACGCGAGACCCTCGAAAAGACACTGAAGCACCATCGCACGCACCGAGGCGGCCTCGCGTGAGAGACGTACGCCCTGCTCCTCGGCGGCGCGCTGAACGGCGACCGTCAGGTCCTTGCTGACCGCGTGATCCTTGGCTCGCACGATCTGCAGGATCTCCGGGTCGCGGGCCGCCTCGGCGGTCAGCTCGAGAATGAGCGCGGCGTTCATGCTCGGATCGTCACGGCGGCGCCAGCGCTCGAGCGCCTGGAGCATGCGGCCGCAGAAATCCTCTCCGGTGCTGAGCCGCTGCATCGCAGGGCAGCTGTCGGTCTCCAAGTGCCGCTCGACGATGGCCCGCACGATCTCGTTCTTGGCGCCGAAGTACCGGTAGATGAGACCGGGGCTCATGCCGGCGGTCGCCGCGATGTGCGCCATGCTGGCCGCGTGAAAGCCGCGCTCGATGAAGCAGCGCTCGGCGGCGTCGAGGATCCGCGCTCGCTGGCGCTCGGCACGCGTGGGCGCCGGCAAGCGAGCTTCTCGTGTCATTCGCCTCGTCTCGACACTCATCGTGAGCGCTCCCGCCAACCGCCGCCGAGCGCCCTGTACAGCGCGACGCGATTGTTCTGCTGTGCGAGCTCGGTGGCGATCAGGCTCTGCTGGGCCGAGTAGTAGCTGCGCTGCGAGTCGAGCACGTCGAGGTAGCTGTCACGGCCGGCCTTGTAGCGCTGCCGCGAGAGCTCGTACGCGCGGCCGGTGGCCCCGACGAGCGCCTCCTCGGCCTCGCGCTCGCGCTCGAGCGTGCCCGTCAGCGCGAGGGCATCGGCCACCTCGCGAAAGGCGGTCTGAATGGCCTTCTCGTACTGCGCGACCGCGATGGCGCGGTTCACCTTCGCCTCCGCGAGGTTCCCGATGAGCTGGCCGCCGTGGAAAATAGGCAAGCTCACCTGCGGGGAGTACATCCACGTGCCCGTGCCGGAGCCGAACAGGCCCGAGAACTGCGGGCTGATGGTGCCGGCGCTGCCGGTCAGGTCGATCGCCGGGAAGAAGGCTGCGCGCGCCGCACCGATATCGGCGTCTGCGGCGCGAAGGGTGTGCTCCGCCTCGAGCACGTCGGGCCGGCGCAGCAGCACCGCCGAAGGCAGCTCGGCCGGCAGCGCCCCGATGCCGAAGGTCCGGTCGTTGAGCGCGTCCGGAAGTCCGGAGGTGTCCACTGGAGCTCCGGCCAACAGGTTGAGGGCATCGACGTCCTCGGCGATGTTGCCCTCGTACCGCGCCACATCCGAGCGGGCCGAATCCACCGTCGTCTCCGCCTGCGCGACGTCAAGTCCCGAGACCTGACCGTGCTGGTGCTCCTCGAGGGTGATGTGGTAGGAGGCCTGCTGGCTCTGGAGGGTGTCCTCGGCCAGTTTCAGCAGCTCGTGATCCGAGATCAGCGTGAGGTAGGCTTGCGCGACCTCGGCGATCAAACTCAACTGCGCGCTGCGCCGCGCTTCGGCCTGCGAGAGATATTGCTGAAGTGCCGCATGGTTGAGGCTGCGCACGCGACCGAACAAGTCGAGCTCGAACGAGGAGAGCGCGGCGCCGACCTGGTAGTAGGCCGCGGTGATCGGGAAGCCGAACTCCGCGGGCGGCAGCTTCTCCTTGGTGTAGCTGCCGCTCGCATCGATCTGCGGCAAGCTGTTCGCGCGCTGCGCGACGTACTCCGCGCGCGCGAGCTGAATGTCGAGCACGGCCACGCGCAGATCGCGGTTGTTGGCGAGAGCCGAGGCGATGATCTGCCGCATGCGAGGATCGGCGAAGAAGTCGCGCCAGCCGATATCCACCGCGCTGCGGGCGCCGCCTGATTGGCCGGAGGTCGGTGGGATCGGCCACTGTGCCGGCACCGGCAGCGGCGGAGCGCGATAGCGCGGCTCGAGCGTGCAGGCGGCCAGGGCGCAGGCGGCGAGCAGGCAAGCGAGCGCGGCGAGCGGTACAGGGGCGCCCGCCCTATCCATTGCGCTCTTCCCGCCGCGCCGCATAGCCGATGGGGCCGCCCGCCGGCAGCTCGCGGTCGGGCACCGGGCTCTCGCGCAGGCTGTGGAACACGCGCTGCACGACCACGAACAGCACCGGAATGAAGAAGATCCCGAGGAACGTGCCGGCGAGCATGCCGCCGAAGACGCCGGTGCCGATCGCGTGCTGCGCGCCAGCGCTGGCGCCCGTCGCCACCGCGAGCGGCAGCACGCCGAGGCCGAAGGCGATTGACGTCATGAGGATCGGGCGCAGCCGATCGCGCACGGCGTGCAGCGTCGCCTCGATGACGCCGAGACCGCTCTCGACGTACTCCTTGGCGAACTCGATGATCAGGATCGCGTTCTTGCAGGCGAGCCCGATGGTCGTGAGCATCGCGACCTGGAAGTAGATATCGCGCTCGAGGCCCCGCAGCGCCGTTGCGACGACCGCGCCGATCACACCGAGCGGCACGGCCATGATGATGGCCGTCGGAATCGACCAGCTCTCATAGAGCGCCGCGAGACACAGGAACACCACGGCGAGCGACAGCCCGTAGAGCATCGGCAGCTGCGCACCCGCGGCCTGCTCCTCGTAGGACTCGCCGGCCCAGTCGACCGAGTAGCCTTGAGGCAGTTTCGCGACGAGCCTCTCGATCTCCGCCATCGCGGTGCCGGAGCTCACTCCGGGCGCGGCCTCGCCGTTGATCTCGACGGCC
>JASHTA010000207.1 GCA_030040795.1 Gammaproteobacteria bacterium
GCGACAACTTCCACCAGTCCGTCAACGGCGGTACGGGCGCGAACCACGTCATGTTCGGACACGGCGACATGATTTGGTTCAGCGACGGAAGCGGCAACCCGGCCGTGCCGCCGAACGGCGTGCAGGTGTACGGCGGAACGCCCGATGCCGGAACGGTTCACGAGATCGAGAATCCGAATCCGGCTTCCAAAACGAACAACTGGTACACGGAAGACGGGTACGGAGTGAGCTACAACGCCGGCTATCCTCCGCCCTACACCAGCGCCCCGGTCTACGGCGGCGGGTCGTACAGCGACTGCTCCGATCCCAATCAGCCGGGCGTGCGCCCGATCCTCGACTATCTCGCGAGCCTGCCTCGTCCGATCGATCCGCACTGCGAGGCGGGCCATTACTATCTGCTCAACAACTACAATCCCGGCTACTTCGGCAACGGCCACAACGCGTACACCGACAACAACCCGGCCAACACGCCCTTCACCGTCCCGCCGTCATCGACGCCGAGCATCGGCGACGACATGAACGCCCATGGCATCTCGTGGAAGTACTACGGAGACCAGTGGAACAACTACGTGAACGACCCGTACCAGCTCAATTACGGTACGGCCGGACCGACGGCGGACGAGTACTGCAACATCTGCAATCCCTTCCAGTACGACACCTCGATCATGTCGCATCCGGATCAGGTGGCCGCGCACATTCAGGACTCGGTGAACCTGTACTCCGATATCGCGAACGGCAAGCTGCCCGCAGTCTCCATCGTCAAGCCGAGCGGTTACACCGACGGCCACCCGTCCTCTTCGAAGCTCGACCTGTTCGAGGGATTCGTCCAGAAGATCGTGGACCAGGTGCAGGCGTCGCCATACGCCAAGGACACCGCCATCCTCATCACCTTCGATGAAGGCGGCGGCTACTACGATTCGGGGTACGTGCAGCCGCTCGATTTCTTCGGCGACGGCACGCGCATCCCGCTCATCCTCGTCTCATCGTATGCGAAGCAGGGGTACATCTCGCACGTGTACACGGATCACGTCTCGATCCTCAAATTCATCGAGCGCAACTGGCACCTGCCTCCGGTCACGGGCCGCAGCCGCGACAACTTCCCGGATCCCGTGGCGGCGCCCGGCAATCCCTATGTGCCGCTCAACACTCCGGCCATCGGCGACCTGTTCGACCTGTTCGACTTCTCCCACGCCTCGGGGAACGGAAACTCCCAAGGAAATGGGGGCTTCCGGTGACCCGGGGATTTGAGCCCGGGATATGAGCCCGGGATTTGAGCCCCGGAGTTGAGACCGGTCTTCAGCCCGGGTCTTCAGCCCGGCGTTCTGCCGTCCCGCAGGTCGAGCCACGACCTGCGGGACATTTCTACTTGGGTGCGTGCGAGTGTGCGAAGTCCGGCGTCCCCGCCTCCGGCGCGTCACTGAGCCTCGACTGCAGCAGTCCGAGCGCCGTGGCAGGGTCGTCGGCGTACTGGAACAGATCGAGATCCTCCCGGCTGATGGTTCCATAGCGGACCAGCGCTTCGAAGCGGATCACCTCGCTCCAGTACTCGCGCCCATACAGAATGACCGGGATCGAGCGCGAGAGCTTGCGCGTCTGAGCAAGCGTCAGGATCTCGCACATCTCGTCGAGCGTACCGAACCCGCCCGGAAAGACGACGAGCGCGCGTGCGAGGTGCGCAAACCACAGCTTGCGCATGAAGAAGTAATGGAACTCGAAGCTGAGCTCGCGCGTGATGTACGGATTGGGCCGCTGCTCGCGAGGCAGGCTGATGTTGAGCCCAATGGTGCGTCCGCCGGCCTCCGACGCGCCCCGGTTCGCCGCTTCCATGATGCCGCCTCCTCCCCCTGAGCAGATGACATACCGGTGCTCGTGCGAGGGCAGTCCCTTCGACCAGACCGTGATGCGTCTCGCGAGCTCGCGCGCGTCCTCGTAGAAGCGCCCGAGCGGACCCTCCTGCGTCAGCCGGGCCGACCCGAAGAAGACGATGGTGTCGCGCACACCCGTGCGGCGAAAGCGCTGCAGCGGCTCCAGATACTCCGCGAGGATGCGCAGCGGGCGGGCGTCGTCGCTCGAGAGAAAGCCCGCATTGTCGTACGCGAGCGGGCGCTGGAACGGGGCATCGGGGTCGCTCATGCTCCTCATCTCCTCATTTCCTCATTTCCTCATCGGTCGGCCTTGCGCCGGCCCACCGAGTCTGCCGGCACACCGAAGTCTTGCCGGATGACCTGTATGGAGATACAGTATCGCGTCAACGAAGCGCCTGCGCAACCGGTTCGCATCCGCCGCGGTTCGCATCCGCTGCACGCTCGAGGAGTGGCCTTCATGCAGACGTTCGACGCATTCCTGCCCGCCCGCTGTGTCCGCGAGCCCATCCCGCCTGCACCCGGGATCCGCTTGCGGCTGGGAGCCGCGCATGCCCGTCTCGCGGCGCCCGTGCGCGCTCAGCTCGCCCAGCTCGTCACGGAGCTCGAGCTGACCCGCGCCTCGGTCGTTGCATCGGTGGGTGCGCTTCGAGATCAGAATTGCGAGATCGACGCGGACATCGCACGCGTGCTGCAGCGGCACGTCGGCGACGTGCTCGGTACGCAGATCGAGAAAGCGCAAGAGTTGCTCGCGCTCTTCGAGGAGAGCCGTTAACCGCCCGGTGCGCTACGGTGGACCGCCGGGGTGGACCGCCGGGATGGACCGCAGGGGTGATGAACCGCCGGGGTGATGAACCGCCGGGTCCCTCGCGTGGACCCCGGTTGGCTATTGCGGACCGCCCAGCCCGCCTGAGAGCAGCGCGTCGACCTCTTTCTCGGCGGTGAGCCAGTCGTCCTCTTCGAATCCCGGCGCGAATCCGCGATGCTCCGCGCGCAGGTAGGCGGCCTCGGCGATCATCGCGCGGCGCGCATCCGACGACACCGTGACCGGTGCCGTTGCGGTAGTGGAGGCCTGCTTCGACGCCGCGGCGCCGCGGCGGGCCGGCCGCGTACCCGCGGAGCTCGTTGAAGAAGCCGCCGCCAAGGATCCAGCAGCCCGTCCCGGACTGGACGACGTGGATTCTGCGGTGCGACGGGAATCATTGCTGCGACGAGTGGCCATTAAACTCCTCCTGAATTTTAGGCGTGACGATGAGCACGGCTTGGCGAGGCAGCCGTCCCGGCATCGGGCACACCGGGCAATCGCGCGACAGCGTGCCTGCCACCGCGCGAAGGCTCGCCAGCGCTTCGCCTTAGCGACGCGAGCGCATGGAGGGCGAGCGTACCATCCCTTGCAGATACTTGCGAAAGTCGCGGCCGAGGGACGGATGGCCGAGCGCGTATTCGACCGTCGCCTGAAGATAGCCGAGCTTGCTGCCGCAGTCGTAACGCTTGCCGCTGAAGCGGTACGCGTACGCCGCCTCCTCGCGCATGAGCGAGGCGATGCCGTCCGTGAGTTGAATCTCCCCGCCGCTGCCGCGGCCTATGCGCTCGAGGTGCTCGAAGATCGACGGCGTGAGGACATAGCGGCCGACCACGGCGAGCGTCGATGGCGCCGAGACCGGCCTCGGCTTCTCGATGATGCTGCGGACGCGGGTCGTCGCCGATTTGTCCGCCTCCACCTCGACGATACCGTACTTGTCGGTGTCTTTGCGCGGGATGACTTCAACGGCGACGATGCTCGCGCGCTTCGCTTCATACACCTCGGCCATCTGTTTGAGACAACCCACTTCCGCCCGGATGAGATCGTCGGCGAGGTGCACGAAG
>JASHTA010000208.1 GCA_030040795.1 Gammaproteobacteria bacterium
CCGCCCAATCGCTCCACAGGTCGCGCCGGTGGTCGTGGCTCTCATCGACTGCATAGCGGCGATAGGCGGATGGCATGAACTGCGGCGCCCCCATCGCTCCGGAGTACGAGCCCTTCACGCGCAGGGGGTCGAGGTGATCCTCGCGCACGAGCAGCAGGAACTGCTCGAGCTCGCGGCGGAAGTACTCCCCGCGCGGGGGATAGTCGAAGGCGAGCGTCGCGAGCGCGTCGAGGACCCGGTCACGGCCGGTATCGCGCCCGTAGAAGGTCTCGCAGCCGAGGATCGCGACGAGATACTCGGGCGGCACGCCCTGCTCGCGCGCCACGCGCTCGAGCTCCTCGCGGTGATCGAGCCAGAACCGCACGCCCTCGCCGATGCGCTTGTCAGTTACGAAGAGCTGGCGGTACTCCCACCACTGCAGCACCCGCTCGGCCGGGCGGTTCATGAGGTCGATGATCTGAGGCTGGGGGCGCGCTTTGGCGAGCAGCCGCAGGATGCGGCGGCGGCTCAAGGAATCGCGCTTCGCCACCTCGCGCACGAACCGGCGAATCTCCGGCCGCTTGAGGTCGAAGCGCGCGATATCCGCGCGAGCTGCGGACAGCCCCGACGCGAGCGCCAGAATGCCGGCGGCGAGCACCGCCCAAGCCCGAATCTTCACTATGATCCGATGAGCCTCCGGTGCGAGTAGAGCGACATCAGAATACCGAAGCCGGCGAGCAGGGTCACCATCGAGGTGCCGCCGTAGCTCACGAGCGGCAAAGGCACGCCGACGACGGGAAGCAGTCCGCTCACCATTCCGGCATTGATGAACACGTACACGAAGAACGTCACGGCGAGGCTTCCCGCGAGCAGCCTCGCGAAGGTGTCCTGAGTCTGAGTCGCAAGGTAGAGGGCGCGGCCGACCACGAACACGTAGAGCAGCATCAGCAGGATCTGGCCGAGCATCCCGAACTCCTCGCCGATCACCGCATAGATGAAATCGGTCGAGCTCTCGGGCAGGAAGTCGAGCTGCGCCTGGCTGCCGTTCATCCAGCCCTTGCCAAACACGCCTCCCGAGCCGATCGCGATGGTGGACTGGATGATGTGATAGCCCCCGCCGAGCGGATCGCTCTCGGGGTTCATGAAGGTGAGCACGCGCTCCTTCTGGTAGCCGTGCAGGAAGTGCCACCCGGCCCAGGCGCCGAGCGCTGCGAGAGCGGTGAGCGCCACCATGACCCGGATGCGCAGCCCGGCCATGATGACGACGAGTATGCCCGCTATCGTGATCAGCGCAGCGGTGCCGATATCGGGCTGCCTCGCGACCAGCCCCGCGGGCAGCGCGATCAGGATCGAGAGCAGCAGCAGCGACGGCAGGCTCGGCGGCAGCGGCCGCTCATGCAGATACCACGCGCACATCATCGGCACGCCGATCTTCATGAGCTCCGAGGGCTGGAAGCGGAAGATTCCGAGGTCGAGCCAGCGCTGGGCGCCCTTGCCGATGTAGCCGATCGCGGCGACGACCAAGAGCAGTGCGATGCCGATCGCATAGAGCCAAGGAGAGATCCGCCGCAGGAAGTTGGGATTCACCTGGGCGAGGGCGAGCATGGCGGCGGCGCCCATCGCGAGATGTCCCACCTGGCGCAGCACCATGCCGACGCTTTGGCCCGATGCGCTGTAGAGCACGAGCAGGCCGTACACCGCGATCAGCGAGAGCCCGATCAGCAGAGGGCCGTCGAGCTTCAGCGCGAGCAGCATGCGCGCGGTGCCCGTGAGTGTGCGGCGGGCGCGCGAAGCGTCGGTGAATCCCTCGTAGATCATCGCTCCGTCCCGTGTGCGCTTGGCTCCTGCACGCCGGCCGTGCGGATGCGGAAGTTGCGGCCGTTCGCGGACTCGCCATCGGCCGCCGTGGCGTGGGCCGGCGTGGTGCTTGCGGGCGGCGCGAACTGCGGTTTGAGCTTCCCGTCCGGCCCGAGCAGATAGGCGTCGAGCACCTTGCGCGCGAGCGGCGCCGCCGAGTCCGAGCCGAATCCTGCGTTCTCCACGAGGACGGCGACGGCGATGCGCGGCGCCTCGGCGGGCGCAAAGGCGATGAACCACGCGTGATCGCGCAAGCGCTCCGGCACGACCTTGGCGTTGTATCGCTCGTCCTGCCCTACGGTGTAGACCTGCGCCGTTCCGGTCTTGCCGGCGGCGGTGTAAGCGGTGCCCTTGAAGGACGTCCAGGCGGTTCCGCAATACTTGTCGCACCTCGTCGTGCCGACCATCGCGTCGATCACGAAGGTCCAGTCGGCATCGGCGACGCCGAGGATCGGCTTATCCTCGACGGGCTTGAGCCACCGCACGTGGCCGTCGGCGTCGCGTACGCCCTTGACCACCCGCGGCCGAAAGTTTCGGCCCCGCTCGGCGATGATTCCGGTGTAGTGCGCGAGCTGCAGCGGCGTCACGAGCAGATAGCCCTGGCCGAGACCCATGTTGACGGTCTCCCCCGGAAACCAAACCTGGTCCTCGGGGCGCTTGAATGCCTTGCGCTTCCACTCAGGTGTCGGCAGCAGCCCTGGCTTCTCTCCGCCGATGTCGATGCCGGTCACGCTGCCGTAGCCGAGGGGCGCGAGGAAGGCCGCGATCCGATCGATCCCGAGCTTGGCGGCGAGCCCGTAGAAATAGATGTCGGAGGATTGGGAGATCGCCTGCGACAGGGCGATCCAGCCGCGCGGATCGGTCCTGTCGGCGCGC